>DATIOT010000430.1:0-4765 GCA_035472875.1 Mycobacterium sp. | reverse complement strand
TAGGCAAGCCGGTCGACGGCGGGTATACCAGCGCCGCGCTCTAGCCGCGTTGGGAACGTCTCGCATAGCAGGCGCGCTCCAGTTGCCTCGGCGATCCGCGCGGCCGCGGCCAGCCCGGGGCCGCGGGTCGCGTCCCCGCCCACCATGATCACCGCGGGCTCCCCCGACCGCAGCACCTCCAGCACCTCGGGTGCCAGGCGCGGATCGGCGCCCGCGGACCGCGCGGGCGCCACCTCGGCGGGCTGGGCGCCGTCCGACCAGGACGCGTCCGCGGGCAGGATCAGCGTCGAGATGTAGGACCCGGACCGGCTGGCGGCGATCGCCTCGGCGGCATCGGTTGCGACGTCGCCGCTGTCCGGCGTGCGACGCACCCATCCCGAGACGCTACCCGCGAGCGCGTCGATGTCGGATTCCAGTGGGGCGTCGTACTTCTTGTGGTAGGTGGCGTGGTCGCCGACGACAACGACCATCGGTACCCGGGCCCGGCGCGCGTTGTGCAGGTTGGCCAGGCCATTGCCCAATCCGGGGCCCAGGTGCAACAGCACCGCCGCCGGCCGGTCGGCCATGCGGGCATAGCCGTCGGCGGCACCGGTGGCGACACCTTCGAAGAGGGCCAGCACGCCACGCATTCGCGGAACCGTGTCCAGTGCGGCGACGAAGTGCATCTCCGACGTACCCGGGTTGGCGAAGCACACGTCGACACCGCCGTCGACCAGGGTGTTGATCAGGGCCTGAGCACCGTTCACGTATCCACCTCTTTAGTTAGCGAGCCCGAAGACGCGCTGGGCGTTGTCGTGCAGAAAGTCGCGGCGCGCCGCGTCGTCGAGCCCGAGTTCATCGAACCCCGCCAATGCGTGCGCGTGGGTCATCATCGGGTAGTTGGTGCCGAACAAGACTTTGCGTTGTCCGGTACCGGTTTTCATGAACCGGATTAGTTCTTCCGGAAGACGCTTGATGGTGTACGCCGAGGTGTCAATGTAGACGTTCTCGTGCTTGCGGGTGACGGCGACCATCTCCTCGGTCCATGGATAGCCGACGTGCCCGCACACGATCACCAACTCCGGAAAGTCGAGGGCCACCTGGTCGATGTAGGGAATCGGCCGCCCGGTCTCCGACGGCCGCAGCGGGCCGGTGTGACCCACCTGGGTGCAGAACGGCACGCCGGCCTGGACGCACTCGGCGAACAGCGGATAGTAGCGGCGATCGGTGGGCGGTGCGTTCCACAGCCAGGGCACCACCCGCAGACCTACGAATCCGCCGTCACGCACTCGCCGCCGCAGCTCGTGGACCGCTTGCATCGGGCGATCGAGGTCGACAGTAGCCAGGCCGGCAAACCGGTTGGGGTGCAACCGAATCCATTCGGCTACTTCGTCATTGGAGATCAGGTCCTGGCCGCCCGGACCGCGCCACGCGCTGAGCAGGCCCAGGTCGACGCCGGCGGCATCCATCGACGCAATGGTCACCTCGATCGGGATGTCGGTCTCCGGAATAGACCCACCGGTCCAGCGTCGCAGCGAGGCCAACATGTCGCTGCGCAGGAACCGCGCAGTCGGATGCTGCATCCACACATCGATCGTCATCGCGATTCGACTCTAGACGCCGTAGGTTAGGCGGCCAGCGCGGCGCGGGCGGCGGCATGCGTCTGCCGTGCGTACCCGCCGCCGAACAGCACGACATGCGCGAGCAGCGGGAAGAGCTGGTGCAGCCCGACCCGCTTGCGCCAGCCGGGTTTCAGCGATCGCACCTGCTGATAACCCGCGAGGATGGCGTCGTAGTGTGGGCAGCCGAACAGCGCGAGCATTGCCAGGTCGGTCTCGCGGTGACCGGCGTGCGCAGCCGGGTCGATCAGCACCACCCCGTCGGGTGTCCACATCACGTTGCCGCTCCACAAATCGCCGTGCAGGCGGGCCGGCTGGTCATCGTCGTCGAAGTCGCCCGCACGGCAACGTGCCACGACGGATTCGATGGTGGCACGCGTCGAAGCTTCGAGCCGCGCCGCCGCGAGCTCGGCCATCGGGGCCAGCCGCTCCTCGGCGTAGAAATCGCCCCACCGCGTGCGCCGCCGCAACGACATCAGCAATGGCTGCGACAACGGCCCGAAGAAGCCAGGCCCGTCCCATCCATCGGGCCCTGCGCCGAATGCTGCGGCACCCGCGTCGTGCGTGACGGCCAGTCGGCTGCCGAGCCCGTGCGCCGCTTCGGGGCTCGGAGTCACCGAATCAAGCCGCCGCAGGGTCAGACTGGCCGCGCCGAAAGAAACAACCTGCGCGCAGGGCACACCGCCGTCGACACTGGAAAGCCATCGCAGCCCTGCGGCCTCCCAAGCGAAGAAACCGGTGGGCGCGCCCGGACGGTGCTTGACGAAGTCGGTCACGCCCGATCAGCTTTCGGCGATACCATACAGTCGGCGGGCGGTGGCTTCGAATTCACGCACCAATCCCGCGATGATGTCGCCGACCGGCCGGATCTCCTTCATCCGGCCGACGATCTGGCCGACCGGCATCGCCACGACGGTTGGGTCTGTCGACGCGTTCATCCACTGGTGGGACTCGCTGACCAGGAGGTTCTGCAGCGGCATGGGCAGCGGTTCGGGGACCCCGGGTGCATCCCAAGCGTCGGTCCGGCGGCTCTTCAGAAGCCGCGCCGGTTTGCCGGTGTAGATCCGCCGGCGCACGGTATCGCTGGAGGTTGCGGCCTCGACGACCTCAGGCACCAGCACCATCGATGCGATCTCACCGGTGTGGCCGCCGGCTTCGTGTCCTTGGGCGACCACCATGTCGACGCCGTTGTCGACATGGCGGCGGGCGTGCTCGGCAGTGCCGGCGAGCGCCGCCACCGGTACCCCGTACCGATGCGCCTGGTCTGTCACGTCGTTCGGCGGCGAGCCGAGCGCGTTCGCTATCAACTTGATCGGATGCTTGAGGGCGACCTCGACATGGCTGCGTGCCACCGAATGCAGCCAGCCCAACACGCCGTCCGAGCTCCTTCCGTCACTCGGCAGCGGCGGCACCCCGAGATCGGCGAGCGTCTTATCGACGAAGTCGCGATGAGCCTGCGGGATCAGCCTGTTGAGGTCGACGGCCGCGCCCTCGGTCGGGATCTTCGCCGGCATGACGACGTCGACACCGTAGGGCTTGCCGTCGGTGTTCTCGTCCATCCACTGCAGCACGGCCTCGAGGTCGTCGGCCTCGTTGAACCGCACGCAACCCAGCACACCCAGCCCGCCGGCGCGGCTCGCCGCCGCGGCCACCTTCTCCGATGGAGTGAAAGCGAAGATCGGGTAGTCGATGCCGAAGCGGTCGCACAGCTCGGTGTGCATCAGGCAGTCACGTGAGCCGCATGCACATCGTCGCCCGGGCGCGCCTCGGTCTGCTCCTTGGCCCAGCGGTAGTCGGGTTTCCCGGCCGGCGAGCGCTTGACCTCGTCGACCAGCCAGAGGCTGCGCGGAACTTTGTATCCCGCGATCTCGGAGCGCACGAAGCTGTCCAGGTCTGACAGCGACGGCCTCGACCCTGGCCGGGGTTGCACAACGGCTGCCACGTGCTGGCCGTAACGGGGATCGGGCACGCCGACCACCAAAGCGTCGAAGACGTCGGGATGCGCCTTGAGTGCGGCCTCGACCTCCTCGGGGTAGATCTTTTCACCGCCGCTGTTGATCGACACCGAGCCGCGACCCAGCATGGTGACCGTTCCGTCCGCCTCGACCTGCGCGAAGTCCCCAGGGATCGCGTAGCGGACGCCCTTGATGGTTCTGAACGTCTCGGCGGTCTTCTTCTCGTCCTTGTAGTAGCCGACCGGAATGTTGCCCTTCTTTGCGATGACGCCGCGCACGCCGGACCCGGGCTGCACCTCGTCGCCTTCGTCGTCGAGGACGACGGTGCGGTGATCGATGGTCACTCGCGGGCCACCGCTGTTCGCCGCTCCCTTGGCGACCATGCTAATGCCGCCGAAGCCGGTCTCCGAGGAACCGATCGAGTCGGTGATGATCCGGTTGGGCAGCAGCTCCAGCAGTTTCTGCTTGATGCTCGGCGAGAACAACGCCGCGGTGCTGGAGAGCAGAAACAGCGATGACAGGTCGTAGTCGTGGTCCTCGGTAAGCGCGTCGAGCAACGGCCGCGCCATGGCGTCGCCGGTGAAGAACAGCAGGTTCACCTTGTGGTCGTGAATGGTTTGCCAGACCTCGCCGGCGTTGAATTCCGGTGCCAGCAAGGTGGTTTGACCCGACAAGATCGACATCCAGGTAGCCGATTGCGTGGCGCCGTGGATCATCGGCGGAATCGGATAGCGGAGCATCGGCGGATTGGCGGCAGCGGCCTTGGCGAGGTCGTACTCATCCTTGACGAATTCGCCTGTCGCGAAGTCGGTCCCACCGAACAGGACGCGGTAGATGTCCTCGTGGCGCCACATCACACCCTTCGGGAAGCCGGTGGTGCCGCCGGTGTAGAGCAGGTAGATGTCGTCGGCACTACGCTCGCCGAAGTCGCGCTCGGGCGAGCCTTGTGCGATCGCCGAGGAGAACTCGATGCCGCCGTAGCGATGATAGCCGTTGTCGCTCCCGTCCTCGACGACCAGGACCGTCTTGACGTTGGGGGTGTCTGGTAGCACGTTGGCGACCCGGTCGGAATAGCGGCGCTCGTGGACCAGCGCGACCATGTCGGAGTTGTCGAAGAGGTAGCGAAGTTCGCCCTCCACGTAGCGGTAGTTGACGTTCACCAGAATGGCGCCCGCCTTCACGATGCCGAGCATCGCGATGACGATCTCGATG
>DATIOT010000429.1:0-2975 GCA_035472875.1 Mycobacterium sp. | reverse complement strand
TCTTGGGCATGAATGACGCGCGCGCGCCGTTCTCGATCGCGACCTCCTTGATGACGTAGCGGAACGTCATCACGTTGTCGGCCATTGATAGCGCGTCGGCGAAGCGCAGGTCGATCTCCTGCTGTCCGGGCGCACCTTCGTGGTGGCTGAACTCCACCGAGATGCCCATGAACTCCAGGGACTCGATCGCGTGGCGGCGAAAGTTCGAGGCGGAGTCGTGCACCGCTTGGTCGAAGTAGCCTGCGTTGTCGACCGGGATGGGCGCCGACCCGTCGTTAGCACCGGGCTTCAGCAGGAAGAATTCGATTTCGGGGTGCACATAGCAGGAAAAGCCGAGGTCGTTGGCCTTCTGCAGCTGACGCCGCAGCACGTGCCGTGGATCCGCCCACGACGGTGAGCCGTCCGGCATGGTGATGTCGCAGAACATCCGTGCCGAGTGGTGGTGGCCGCCGGGCGAGGCCCAGGGCAGCACCTGAAAGGTCGACGGGTCCGGGTTGGCCACCGTGTCGGATTCCGAAACTCGCGCGAAGCCCTCGATCGAGGATCCGTCGAAGCCGATGCCTTCTTCGAAGGCGCCCTCGAGTTCAGCCGGGGCGATGGCGACCGACTTGAGGTAACCGAGGACGTCAGTGAACCAGAGCCGCACGAAGCGGATGTCCCGTTCCTCCAGCGTGCGGAGGACGAATTCCTTCTGTCGATCCATACCCCGAACAGTAGGCAACCGCTGTTAATTCTGTGTTACCGACGCCCGCTCAGAACAGTTGCGGACTCCTCAGACGGGGCCGCTCAGAGCTGTCTTACGGCTGGCACCGTAAGGACGCGGTCGGCAACGTCCCGGCGACGAAGTAGCGTGTCACCGCGGTATCCACACACTGGTCACCGTTGAACACCGTGGTGTGCTGTGTCCCGTCGTAAGTGATCAGCGGAGCGCCCAACTGGCGGGCCAGATTCACCCCGGCCTGATACGGCGTGGCGGGGTCGTGGGTGGTGGAAACCACAACGACCTTGCCCTGTGCTACCGGCGCCGCGCTATGCGGCGTCGACGTCGCCGGCACTGGCCACAGCGCGCACAGATCTCGGGGGGCGTTCCCGGTGAACTGCCCGTAGCTGAGGAATGCAGCTGCCTGGCGGATCTGTTGATCGGCGGACACCCAGGTCGCCGAATCCGTCGGCGACGGTGCGTCGACACAACGGACCGCGTTGAACACGTCCTGGTCATTGCTGTAGTGCCCGCCTTTATCACGGCCTTGGTAGTCGTCGGCGAGCACCAGCAGGTCGCCGGCGTCGGTGCCGCGCTGCAGCCCAAGCAGACCACTGGTCAGGTACTTCCAGTGCTGTGGGGTGTACAGCGCGTTGATGGTGCCGGTGGTCGCGTCGGCGTAACTCAGGCCGCGCGGATCCGACGTGCGGCCGGGCTTGGCGACCAGCGGGTCGACCAGGGCGTGGTACCGGTTGACAAACTGGGTCGGGTCGGTGCCCAACGGGCAGGCCTTCGAGCGGGCGCAGTCCGCGGCGTAGTCGTTGAAAGCGATTTGGAATCCCGCCATTTGGTCGACGTTTTCCTGAACTGGGCCGACGGTCGGGTCGATGGCGCCGTCGAGCACCATCGTCCGCACGTGGTCACCGAATCTCTCGACGTAAGCGGTGCCCAGCTCGGTGCCGTAGCTGTACCCGAGATAGTTGATCTGATTCTCGCCTAGCGCCTGGCGGACCGTGTCCATGTCGCGCGCGACGGATGCGGTGCCAATCTTGGCCAAGAAACCGGTGCCCACCCGGTCAACGCATTGCTGGGCCAACTGCTGGTAGAGCTGCTCGATGTGCGCCACACCGCCTGGGCTGTAATCGACCATCGGTTCGGTCCGGTAGGCGTCGAACTCGGCGTCGGTGCGGCACCGCAACGCCGGGGTTGAGTTACCCACCCCCCGAGGGTCAAACCCCACCAGGTCGAAGTTGCGGGTGATTTCGGTGCCTTCCAGGTCTGGTGCCATCGCGGCCACCATGTCGACGGCGGACGCCCCGGGTCCGCCCGGGTTGATCAACAGCGACCCGATCCGCTGACCGGTAGCGGGCACCCGGATCACTGCCAGCTTGGCTTGCGTCCCACCGGGATTGTTGTAGTCGACCGGGACCGACACGGTTGTGCACTGGGCGGTGGGGACGTCGCTGGTGTCGGTCAGGAATTGGCTGCAGCTGCCCCAGCTCTGTGGTGGCGCCGCGGCCGGCGGCGGAGCCGGGCTCGGGGTCTGGCCGGCACCGGGTTCCGGCGTCGCACCGGCCACCGGCAGTGGTAGCGCGGGTTGCCCCGCGAGCAACAGCCCTAACGACAGCAGCGCCGAGCTCAACGGTCTCAGGCGCCACATGGCTGCCATCGTTGCAGCCTCGAATACCCGTGGCACTGCGAAAGGGTCACGCCTTGATCTCGGGCGTCAACATTTTGCGCCGCTGGGCGGCGTGGTGCCTCCGACCAGATATGCGGTCACGTAGTCGTCAATGCAGCTGTCGCCCTGGAAGACCACCGTGTGCTGGGTTCCGTCGTAGGTAAGCAGCGAGCCGCGCAGCTGGTTCGCCAGATCGACCCCGGCTTTATACGGTGTCGCCGGATCATGGGTGGTCGACACCACCACGGTCGGCGCCAGGCCGGGCGCCGAGACGGAATGCGGCTTACTGGTGGGTGGCACCGGCCAGAACGCGCAGGTACCCAGCGGCGCGTCGCCGGTGAACTTCCCGTAACTCATGAACGGGGCGATCTCCCGCGAGCGGCGGTCTTCGTCAATCACCTTGGCCCGGTCTGTAATTGGCGGCTGGTCAACACAATTGATGGCCACCCGCGCGTCGGTGGCATTGGTGTAGTGGCCGTGTGGGTCGCGGCGCATGTACATATCGGCCAGGGCAAGCAGGGTGTCTCCGTGGTGGTCGACCAGTTCGGTCAAGCCGTCGGTCAGGTGATGCCACAGGGTCGGTGAGTACAGCGCCAT
>DATIOT010000428.1:0-3170 GCA_035472875.1 Mycobacterium sp. | reverse complement strand
CGTGCTGCGCGTGGCCGATACGGTCGATAGCGACCGCATCGAGTCCGTCAACGGCGTCGATGTAACGGTGGACGGATTGCTCGACGAGGGCCGCCTTCTCATCGAGGTCGGTGCCGGTGAGCGCGAGGATCATGCTGTTCTCCCAGCCGCCGGCCCCGGTGATCGCGACCTTGGTCGTCGCCGGTGGCGCCGAGCCGCACACACCGCGGATCTGCACGCGATCGTCGCCGAGGTCAGTCAGTGTGGCGCTGTCCAGGTGGGCGGTGACGTCAGGGTTGAGGTAAGCGGGATCACCGATCTCATAGAGCAATTGAGCTGTGACGGTGTCCGGTGTCACGGCGCCGGCGGTACCGGCGTTCTTCGTGATCACGCACGAACCGTCAGCGTCGATTTCGGCGATCGGGAATCCCGGCTCCATCAGGTCGGCAATCGCACGGAACCCGGAGAAGTTGCCACCGGTCGCCTGCGCACCGCATTCGATGACGTGCCCGGCAGCGACCGCGCCGGCCAGCGCGTCGTAGTCCTCGGGATTCCATTTCCACCACCAGGCGGCGGCACCGACGACCACCGAGGCATCGGCGACGCGGCCGGTGATGACGATGTCGGCGCCGTTTACCAGTGCGCGCGCAATGCCGAATCCGCCCAGGTAAGCATTCGCCGTCAGCGGCTGGTGCGGCCAGGACGAGAGCGGCTCGCCACTCGTCAGGTGCGGCAGCGCATGGCCGGCTTGCTGGAGGACGGGCAGGCGACCGAAGACATCGTCGCCGTCGACGTGGGAGACGCGTAGCCGGTAGCCACGGCGTGCGACCAGTTCGCGGGTCGCGCTGGTGAGCCCGGACGGGTTGAGCCCTCCGGCGTTGACGACGAGCCGGATCTTGTTGGCAGCCAGGTATTCCAGCGCCGCGTCGAGCTGCTGCAGGAAAGTGGCCGCATAGCCCTTGGTGCTGTCTTTGGCCCGCGCCTTGCCGAGGATCAGCATGGTGACCTCGGCGAGGTAGTCACCGGTGAGCACGTCGATGCCGCCCGCGCGGGCCATCTCGGCCATGGCGGAAGCGCGGTCCCCATAGAAGCCCGAGCAGTTCCCGACTCGGATCGGGCGTTGCCGCCGTGCTGGTGATGTTGTCATGGTGTCGCTCTTATCGGTGAAATCCGCACGCTTCCTTCGAATCCCACGTCACCGGCGCCTTGCTCCTCGATCAGCTGGAGCGTCAAGCTGTCGCCTTCAGCGGCCGTAACGCGTGCGGTGTAGGTGAGCTCCGCCGGGGCATAGATGGGCCTGCGCAGGCGGTAGCTGACGTTGGTGACTCGCCACCCCGCGGCCCAGGCCTTCGGTGACACAGCGCAATGCGAGCGCCGCCCGCAGGTGGGAGTGCAGCGCGACACCGGCGTGGCCCTCCTCTCGCGCATAGGCCTCGTCGAAATGGATGCGGTGCGGGTTCCAGGTGACCGCGCTGTAGCGGAACAACTGAAAGGTGGTGGCCGTGTGTTTGAGCGGTGGGAGGGTGTCTCCAATCTGAAAGTTGATCGACATTAGGACTCCTGCAAAGGGTTTCGCAGCGCGACGGTGCGCCGGTTTCGGTTCAGGACAGCGCCGTCGGCGGAGGTGAAGGTGTTGATGGTGGTGACGAATACGCAAGGCCCAGAACGCGTCTGCTTCGGAGTGACCGCCTCAAGGCTCGTCTCAAGCAGCAGCTCCGCCCCCGCGGTCACGGGGTTGACCAACTCCATCTCCTCGCCGGCGCCCATCACGCGCAGCCCGAGATCGCGGTCCCCAAGCGGCATGTCACCGCCGTTGGGAGTTCCGTCGGGCGCCAGCTGTGCCTCGGGAGTCCCCATACCCCATTCCACGATGGCGGCGAGCAGGTTCGGTGGCGCGACGACGTCGGCGTATCCCGCCGAGGTTGCGGCCGTCTGTTCGTAGTGGATCGGGTCGGTGACACCGATAGTGATCGCGTAGCGGCTGATAGTCACTGCGTCCAGCGTGCCCAGCCTGCGCCGCGACAGGACGGCTCCGATCTTCGGCTGTGTCTGGGCGTAGTACGCCGCCAGGGGCGTGCCGGGTTCAAGCAGATAGGACATGCTGGCCCTCCTGGCGACTGGAGATCTCCGCAAGGACCTCAGCTGTCGACTGGCCCAGCAACTGGGCGGCCTGCAGCGGTCCCACCGGAGAGTCGTCGAGCCGCAGCGGGCATCCCGGGACCGGCACCCGTCCCCTGTTGGCATGCTCGACGTAGGTGATCATTCCGCGTTGGATGAGGTGCTCGTCCGTGTCGACCTCGCGGATCGACTTCACCGGTGCGCAAGGCACACCGGCGGCCTGCAGTTCCCGTACCAGCTCTTCGCGCGTGCGCGTTCTGGTGACGGACGCCACCTCTTCGTCGACCGCGTCGATATTGGCGACGCGGTCCTTTTCCGTACTGAACCTCGGATCGTCGATGAGTTCGGGCCGGCCCAACGCGGCTGTCACACCGTGCCAGTGCCGCTCGGAGATGCAGATGATGGCCAGCCATCCATCGCTGGTCGGATAGATGTTGTACGGCGTGACCGCCACGCCGGAGTGGCGGTTGCCGGTGCGCTCGGGGAGCTGACGGTTCGGGTCGTTGTGCAGGCCGCCGAGGCTGGAAGCCAGCATCGGGTAGATGGTGTCGTGCATCGAGACCTCAACGATCTGGCCCCGGCCGGTGTGCTCGCGCTGGAACAGGGCCGCGCTGATCGCGCCGAACAGGTGGATGCCGCCGGAGAAGTCCACAAACGCGGCGCCGCCCTTGGTGGGTGGCCCGTCCGGGTCGCCGGTGACCGAAGCGCTGCCTGACATGGCTTGCACGGTGATGTCCATGGCCGACATGTGTGCATACGGTCCGGTGGACCCGTAGCCCTTGCCGCGTGCCACGATCAAGCGCGGGTTGTGCTTCAGCAGTAGCTCCGGGGCAAGCTGAAGACGCTCCATGGTGCCCGGCGCGAAGTTTTCGATGAGCACATCGGCGGTCTCGACCAGGTCGAGCAGCGCCTGCCGGCCTGTGTCGGTCTTCAGGTCGAGCACCACGCTGCGCTTGTTGGAGTTGAGCATGACGAACTCGTGGGACTCGGCGGACAGTCCCGACCGGTACCGCAGTTGCTCGCCGCCGGGTGGTTCGATCTTGATCACGTCGGCGCCGAGCTGGGCGAGCAGC
>DATIOT010000427.1:0-10120 GCA_035472875.1 Mycobacterium sp. | reverse complement strand
GGCCTTCATGATCCGGTTGGGCAGCACCTGACCACAGGGCAATGGCAGCGGGTCGTGCAGTGAGGTCATAGGGATATTCCTTTCAGGTGGGCTGCGCGCAGTGGAGCTTTATCGGTTTTGCCGACCGCGTTTTTGGGGATGGCTTCCACCACGAAGAACGCGGTGGGGCGTTTGTAGCCGGCGAGTTTGCGCGCGCAGAGTGCGTGCTGCGCGTCGGGGTTGATGAGGTGGCCCTCGCGTGGTTGGACGTAGGCGGCGACGACCTCGCCCCACTTGTCGTCAGGGACGCCGATCACGGCAGCCTCCAGCACGGTGGGGTCGCTGGCCAGAACGTCCTCGATTCCTTTGGGGTAGATGTTTTCGCCGCCGCGGATGATCATGTCTTTGGCCCGCCCCACGATGGTCAGGTAGCCGTCGGTGTCGAGGTGGCCGATATCGCCGGTGTGCAACCAGCCATCGACGATGACCCGCGCGGTGTCGTCGGGGCGGCCCAGATAGCCGCGCATGACATTGGGGCCGCCGATGATAACCTCGCCTTCCACCCCCGTCGGCACCTCGGCACCGCCAGTGTCGATGACGCGGATCTGCTGACCCGGAAACGCAATCCCCACCGTGCCGGGGCGGCGGGGACCCGCGACCGGGTTACTGGTGGAGGCGCACGTTGCTTCCGAGAGCCCGTAGCCCTCGATGAGGGGAAACGCGTAGCGGGCCTCAAACCGGGTCAGCAACTCCGCGGGCGCCGGTGCGGCCCCGCAGATCCCGAACCGCACCGACGACGTATCCGGTGCGACGTTCTCGAGCAGCGCGGCCAGCATCGTGTAGATCGTCGGCACGGCGCTGAAATAGGTGGGCCGCTGGTGCTCGACGATGTCGAAAAAGGCGCGCGGAGAGAACCGCTCGGCGATCACCACGCTGGCACCGGCGAGCAGCGGCATCAAGACGCTGACCACGATGCCGTTGACGTGAAACAGCGGCAGGATCAACAGGCACCGGTCCGCCGGCGTGAGGTGCAGCGCCAGGCGCCCCATCTCGGCCATCGCGTCGAGGTTGGCGTGATCGAGCATCACCCCCTTCGGGACACCGGTGGTACCGCTGGTGTAGATCAGCAGCGCCAGCGCCGAGGAATCCAGATGCGGTGTGGGATCAGACCTGCTCGCCTCTGTGTACAGAGCGCCGACGGCCAGCGCGGGGACGCCGCCGGCTACGGTGTGGTCCCTGTCGTCGACCACCACCAGGCGTGCACCGGAATCATCGAGCTGTCGAGCGACCTCGACGTCGGTCAGGCTCGGGTTGACCGGCGTGACGGTGGCACCGAGGCGCCAGCACGCGAACAACACCACCACGAATTCGACACGGTTGCGCAACTTGACGGCCACCACATCACCGCGACCAATCCCGAAGTCCCTCAGGTGACGAGATGCCGCCCGGACACGGCCCAAAAACGCCGCGTTGGTGAGCGACTGTCGCCCGTCGCAGACCGCCGGCCCAGCCGGGTCCAGAGCGGCGCGCCGATCCGGTAGCGAAGCAAAATTCATGGCGAGTCTACCTATTCGGGAGCGGGTATCGCGAACATGGTGAGCGTCGCGCACACCGTGTGATAAATGCCGATGAGGAACGCGATATCGATCAATCCCTTTCTACCGAAGCGGTTTTCGGCCTCCCGGTACAGCGATTCATCGACGCGGTGACTGCTTGACAGCTGCCTCGTGAGCTGTAGGGCGATCTTCTCGTCCTCGTTGAGATCGTCTGGTAATCCCCCGGCGGCCAGCTTTCGCGCTGCGTCGTCTGATAGGCCGGCCTTGCGGGCCACGGCCAGGTGGGCATACAGCTCATAGTCGGCGTGCCAGACGGCGCCCACCGCGAGGATGACGACTTCGCGGACCCGCTCGCTCAACGATGTGTGCTTTTGCTCGGCGAACTGCAAATCCAAGAAGGGTGCGGCGATGGCCGGGTGCAGCAGGGCGGGGTTGAACGGACCGATGAGTCGGCCGTCCTCAGCGGTGCTTTGGAAGCGGGCATCGTTGGCCCACGGGACGATCCTGGTGGCCATGCGGTCGAAGATCTCTCGTTGTGCGGGGTTTAAAGCCGCGTGATCGGCAAGCGGCAGGCGCCCGCCCAAGGCGTCGGTTTGATCGGACATCACCGAACTGCTTTCGTGGCGGGGGTCGGGTGGAGTTGGCGGGTGAGGAACTCGACCTGGTCGCGGACCAGTGCTTCGAAGGCCTCGCCGGTGTAGAAGTCGAAATGGCCGGCGTCGTAGCGTTTGATCTCCCCGCGCGGCGCGGTGCGCGCGTACGCCAGGGTTTGGGCGGGCGGCGTGACGGTGTCGGTGTCGCTGACGCAGAACAGGATGGGGAAGTTGATCTTCTTGGCCGCACGCCCGGGCCGGTAGGTCGTGATGGTCGGAACAACCCGCGCCGCTGCCTGGTTGACGAATGTCGCGCCGGCCGGCATCAGCGCCTCATAGCCGGGCAGGGCGTCCGGAGCGTTCATCAGGGCCAACCGACCCGGCGGGGCGGCGATCGGAATTGTCACCGGCGCGCGGCGACGCAGCAGTACCGAAACGAAATCGCGCGCGACCGCCGGCAACAACTTCGATGACGAAATCGGGCCCAGTGCGAGCGCGGACGCCAAACCGTCGGTGAACGGGCACTGGGCCACAGCCGCCTTCAGTTCAGGGTGACGTGAAGCGACGGTGATCGCGTGGCCGCCGCCAAAGGAGCTGCCCCACACGGCAATACGTGTGCCGTCGACGTCGCGACGAGTCTTCACCCAAGCGATGGCGGCATCCCAATCGGCGAGCTGTCGCTTAATCGACAGCAGCTGGCGGGGTTGGCCGCCACTCTCGCCGAAGTGCCGGTAGGTGAAGGCCAAGGAGGCGATGCCGGCCTGCGCGAACCGCTCGGCGAACGCATCCAGGCGCATCTCCCGGGTGCCACCAAGGCCATGCCCGAGGATGACCACGGGCGGCGACGTGACCCCGGTGGGCAGGTAAAGCCATGCGGCACAGGTGTCCTCACCGGAAGTGATCGAGACGTCGTGGCGGGTGACGGGCTGCACAGGGCTCATTTCTTCACGGCCCCGTTGGTCGAGCCGGCCCGCGGTACCCGGCCTGATGCCAGCGCCTCCGCGTAGGTGTTGGGGCGGTAGAGCGGTAGCTCGCCGGTGGACTCTGTGTCCGCGAGGTACTGGAGCATCAGTTGCTGACCGACCTCGGACTGGTCGGTGCCGAGGAACTCGGTGCGCTCGACGTGTAAGCCTTCCGACAGCGACATGGAGCCGCCGAAGTACACCGATCTCTTGATGGCCTCCACTGACCCTTTGGTTCGCTTGCCGAAGTACTCCGCAAGTTCGGTCGCCCGTGTGACGACGTCGTCAGGGGCCACCACGTCGTCAACGGCCCCGTTGGCCAGCGCCTGGGTGGGCGTGAACGGCTTGCCCTCGAGGATCGCGACCAGCGACCTGTGGGTGCCGATCAGTCGGGTAAGCCGCTGGCTGCCGCCACCGCCTGGCATGATGCCGAGGAGGACTTCCGGCTGGCCGATGAAGAAGTCACCGTCGGCCATGACGCGCAGATCGCACGCCCAGGCGAACTCCGCGCCCAGGCCCAGCGCGGAGCCGTTGAGGGCGGCAACAAAGATCACGCCGCTGGCGTTCATCTTCAAAAACGTCGCGTGCAGGCGATCGAGCTGGGCCACTCCGCGCAAGGGGGTTCGCTGCAGAACCGGCTCGGGGACGCGGGCGCGGTCTACGCCTCTGGCCAGCCGCAGGGCAGCCGAGGCGCTGCGTCGGCTTAATTCCGGGACCGCAGCACCCTCTGCTTGCAGCCACCGCACGTCGGCATGGCTGACGAACCGGCCGGCACGCGCCCCGGTGAAGACGACGGCGTGCACGCTGGGATCGCGGTCGACGCGCTCGACGAGCTCGCCGAGCTGGTTGGCCGTCTCGACGCCGAACAAGCTGTGCGGGCCGCCGGCGATCCGCACGATCAGGACGGCGCCACGATTCTCGATCTCGAAGTGGCCGCTCATAAGTGTGTCCTTCCAACGATGTAACGAAGTTATGCGATACTATAACGAGGTTACAATCAATTGGCAAGGGTGCCCGAGCTAGGTGAAAACATGCAGGACATGGCAGCGCGTGCGGCGCCGGACGGTGCGCCCGAACGGCTCATTCAAGCCACCCACCGTCTGCTGGCCGAGCAGGGCCCGTCGGCCATTAAGGCACGCACGGTGGCATCGGCGGCCGGACTGTCGACGATGGCGGTCTATCACCACTTCGGTGGCATCCCCGAGCTGATCCGGGCCGTCATCGACCACGGATTCAAGGAGCTCGACTGGGCCTTTTCTCAGGTGCCGGTAACCAATGATCCGATCGCGGATCTCGCGGTGCTGGCATTGACGTGTCGGCGGGTTGCCCGCGAGAACCCCCACCTGTACGACCTGATGTTCGGACTGTCCACTCGCGCCACGTACCGGCCGCTGAGCGATTCCGACGTTCGGTTGAGTGGACGGTCGCCGGCCTTCCGCGGCGTCTACGCTCACGTCGCACAAGCATGTGCGCGGCTCGTGGACTCGGGCAGGGTCGGCCAGCAGCAAACGGATGTTGTCGCTGCTCAATTGTGGAGTTTCGTGCACGGCTTCATCACCCTCGAACTGTCGGAGACCTTCGTCGAGTGCGACGACCCGTTGAGGCAGCTGCTGCTGCCGATGGGTGTGAATCTCTCTGTCGGACTGGGAGATACGCGCGAGCGTGCCATGGCCTCACACGAAACGGCTGCGCGCCAGTACGAATCGATCACTCACGACGAGAGTCGGGCGGCGCAGTGAAGGGTCACGTGGGGTTTGCACTCATCGGCCGTGATGCGACTACAGCAGCCGTGTGCGAGGATTGGCACACCTCGGCAGTGTCGCCCAATCCGATCAGCACGTTCACCATCATCGGTTGTAGGACCTGGCCGACGGGATCCGGGAACCGGGCGAAATGATCACCCAACTCCAGCGTGACGAATCCGTGGACAGCGCTCCAGAGTTGGGGGGCGATGGCTTCGGGGTCCTCGTCGCTGCGGACGCGGCCGCTGCGCGCAAGCCGAATGCACGCCTGGACCAGTTGCGCATACGCCGCCTGGAATTCCTCGGATCGTCCGCTAGCGCCGGAGCGCACGGTCTGTTGCGGTCGATAGCTTCCGCGGGTCGAGAGCCCGAACATCAAGTCGTAGAGGTGCGGATTGTCTTGGGCGAACCTGCGAGTGGCCAGCGCCATCGCGAACAACGTGGTGACCGGATCGTCGCTCGAGGGCACGCCGGCGAAGGCCCGACCGAGATCCCGGAATCCTTCGTCGATGACGGCTTGGAATAGCTCGGGCAGTCCGCCGAGGTGGTAATACACCGCCATCGTCGACAGCTGTGCGGCCTCGGCAACCGATCGTGCCTTGATCTCTGTCGGCCCCTCCTCGGCAAGCAACCTTATGGCGGCCTCAACCAATCGCTCGACGGCCTGTTCACGGTTCAATCGAGCGGCGGGTTCCTTGCGGGATTTCGGCATCGGAGCTGCGCACCTCCTATTGAGACCGGCCTAGAACCGTAAAACGAGGTTACAAGCACCCCGCGCGTTCGCCCATCCGGCGCTCGGCGATGGCCGCGGATTTGACGCGGGGTTGTCATTGGTGACCCGGCGCAGTATCGTCATAACGAACTCTATAACGAAGTTCTACTAAGGAGCGCCGCACATGTCTCGGCAACAGCACGCACGGCAACGCATCCAGACCGAGGAACTCGACGGTGGCGTGATCGTCGCGCGGTTTGTCGGTAATGACCTGGGACTGTTCTGCCGCGAGGATGCTCCTGAACTGTTCGACCTCGTCGAACGCGCCGACCGCGATCCCAACATTCGCGCGGTGGTGTTCACCGGGTCGCATCCGCACCGATTCATCAGCCATGCCGATCTGGCTTGGCTGCAAGAGGACGGTTCGGTCATTCCCCCGGTGAACCGCCGTGTCACAAGTGCCGTGGTCAGGATCGCCCATCAATTCGGCCGCAACAAACTCAGCCGGTGGGTGGCGAGCAAGACTCCGTTGCTGGGGGCGGTCCAACTCGACCACATGCACCGCACGTTGGTACGGATGACCACCAGCTCCACCATCTTTGTGGCGGCCCTCAACGGGTCGGCGCTGGGTATGGGCGCCGAACTCTCCTGGGCCTGTGACCTGCGGTTGATGGCCGAAGGCGACTACTTCATCGGGCATCTGGAGGTTCTACTCGGTTTTCCGCCCGGCGCGGGCGGAACCCAACGCCTACCTCGGCTCATCGGTTCACACCGTGCGCTGGTAGCGATCCTGGAGGGAAAGCCCTTCTCCGCCGAGGAGGCACTGACAGTCGGGGCGATCGACGAGATCGTCCCCGCTGATCGGCTCATTTCCCGGGCCGTCGAACGAGCGACATATCTCGCGGCGCGGCCAACCGAGGCGATCGCCGCCATCAAGCGGGCGGTAAATGTGGGTGGATCGTTGTCGATGGCCGAGGGATTGCATCTCGAGGGCGCCGAATTCCTGGCCGCGCTGCCGCAGCGGCAGGCGCAGGAAATCATGTTGCGCTACTTGCGCGATACCGCCGAAGCCGGTGAGTTGCCGTTGTATCAGCCCGGTGGATACGACGCGGCCCTTGAGCACGGAAACACCGCGGTCGACACCACAACCAAGGTCTGAGGAAAATGGCACGAAAAGCGACAAACAAGTTTCGCCGACGCACCGTGGATTTCCGGTCCGGTGATTCGTTTTGCACCGCCTGGTTGTACCTGCCGGACACCGGTTCGCAGGCGCCGCCGCCTGTGGTCGTGATGGGGCACGGTTTGGGCGCCACTCGGGAGTTGGGCCTGGCGCCCTACGCCGAACGATTCGCCGCGGCCGGATTGGCGGTGTTGGTGTTCACCTACCGCCATCTCGGCGATAGCGGGGGCGCGCCACGCCAGGTGTTGTCGATGGCGAAGCAACTGGCCGACTGGGACGCGGCGCTCGAGTATGTGGCGGGCCTCCCGGAAGTCGACGGTAGCCGGGTGGCGGTGTGGGGCAGTTCGCTGGGCGGAGGGCATGCCATCGCCGTCGCCGCACGGCATTCAGAGCTTCGTGCCGCCGTCGCCCAGTGCCCCTTCACTGACGGGCTGGCGTCGGCGGGCGCGCTGGGAGTGCGGGAGTCGCTGGTGCTGTTGGGTTTTGTGGCTCGCGATCTTCTGGCCGCGGCGCGGGGCAAGGAGCCGGTCTGCGTTCCGGTGGCGGCCGCGCCCGGCCGGCCGGGGCTCATGACCGCACCCGATGCGCTGCCCGGGATGCTGGCGCTGGTGCCTGCCGACTACCCGTGGGTCAACCGCGCAGCGGCTCGCAGTGTGGTCAGCCTGCTCCGGTACCGGCCCGGCCGATCGGCCAAACGCATTGCCGCGCCGATTCTGATCTGCATCAGCGCAACCGATTCGGTCGCCCCTCCCGCACCGACGGAGCGCTACGCGCGGCAGGCGCCGCACGGCGATGTTCGGCTCTATGACGCCGGGCATTTCGAGTTCTACATTGGGGAGGCGTTCAAGCAACTGGTCGCCGGCCAAACGGAGTTCTTGGTCAGCTACCTGCAACCCGCGCCTGCTTCGAGCCCCCCATCCAGGCCGACCGTCACTCAAGGGTAGCCGATGTCGAACGCGGCTCTGCGAATACTGCTGTGGTTCCTCGGGCAGTGCATTGCGCGGGGATCTCGGTTCATGCCGTCGGTGCGCTCACAGATCACCCGTACGCTGACCTTCGAGTTGTCTGCCGGCGACCGGGTCGCCCGGCATTGGGTTTTCGACGGGCAGTTGCGCTGCGCCACAACATATTCCGGGCATGCCGCGGCACCGGATTGCGCGTTGCGGTTCAACTCGAGTTGGCAAGCGCTGCGCACGCTCAGCTCCCCGCTGACGGTCGACAAGGTCGTTCGCGGCGTCGAGGACGGTATGGTCGAGCTGCACGGCAGCGCCTTCGTGCTGCTGTGGTTCCACGGCCTGACCCGAAAGTTCGTCAAGATCGGGCGCGCCAGCGGACCCCGCCACCGCATACCCGATGCATATATCGCCCACGACCCCGCCGCGTGCGGTGCCGAAACCATTGTCATCGAACCCGCGGTCGTGCGCCTGGATCCCGCCTGGACGGCCGCCTGGAAGGCGCGCTCCACGATGTCCCAAGTCCGCGCCTATACCGACGAACCCATGCTGGAGCCCTGACATGACGACCACATTCGCGCGCCAAGTCGATACATCGACGGCCTCGTCAGGACTCAACGACCGATCCCTGGGCTGGCTCCGGTTCCTCTGGGACAAGGCCACCACCGACGACGACTGGTCCGATCAGGGCGAGCCACACCCGTGGTGGGACCGCGTCAGCGAGCCCCCGATGTGCGCGTTCCCGCGCTGGGACGCCGCCATGATGAGCTACGCCTTGCCCATGATGCTGGAAGCGACACCAGCCTGGCGGGAGGGCTACACCCGCATCCTCGACGAGCTGATACGCCGCTACGTGAGCTTCTGGGGCGCCATCGACTGGAACACCCTGATCGGGCCCGATCCCGGCGTCGATAAATATCCGCCCGAATGGCTGACGCTCGCGCCCGAGCACCTGCGCGGCCGCTATGCCTTGCCGGGCTGGACCGGCAACGGCGTCGCGCCGTGGGGGTTGCAGCCCGACCCGGTCGGCTGCGACGGCAACCTGTTCTACCGGGGCTGGCTCAACCTGCTGTTGAGCATCCGCCACTACGTCTCGGGGGAGCCGACCCAGCATGCGCCGTTCGAGGTTTCGGGCTACCAGAACCGCGGGTTCACCTGGACACATCAGCGGATTGCGCAGTTCATCGCCGATCAGCTGACCGCCCGACCGCAGGGGGCGCACTGCGAGAACACCAAGATCTGGCCGTTCTGCATGAGCGCGGCCGGCCTTGGCCTCAAACTCTACGACGCGCTGTTGGGCACCTCGGTCAACGAACCGTTCCTGGAGTGGATCGTGTTCGCCAAGAAGCACTACATGGGCCGTGACCGGCATGGCCGCATCAACTGGGTGGCCTTCTACTACGACCCCATCGAAGACGCCACGCTGACCTTCCCGGGGCCGGTAAACGGATACAGCGCGATCTGCCTGTTGCACTACTTCTACCCGCAAGACCCGCAGCTCGGCATCGACCTGTACGAATCGGCGATGCGGCAACTGGGTTGGAGCAACCCCAAGGTGCCGGTCGTCCATCTGGCCGACGACCCGCAACTGCTGTCCACCGCGTCGTGGATGGCGCGCGAAATCGGTGACACCACCACCTGGGAACGACTGCGCGAGGTAACTGAAAGTCAGTTCGGGCCCAGGTATTTCGGTGACGACGACAGCCGATTCGGGTATTGGGCGAAAGCGGGTGAGCCATGGCCGCGCGGCCAGCTCAACGCCACCATGGCGATGATCGAATGCGCGGCACCCGGCGCCTGGTCGCGGGTGTTCAACTCCCCGAACACCACCATGTACGACGAGCCTACGGTGCGCGACCTCGACTACCCACTGATCGGTATCCGACGCACCCACAACGATATTCAGCGCCGAGTGCTGGAGATCGACACCTTCGCCGCCACCCCGTCGCGACGGGGAACGCCGACGACGTTCACCGTCGACAACCTGCCGGATGGCGCGGCGATCTCGCTGGAGGTCGATGACCGCCCCTGCGACACCTGGCGCCGATCACAGCCGGGTGCCGTGGCGATCGACCTCGACATCAATACTCACCGGATCCGACTGACCTACTCCTGAAAGGCCTACCGTGAACCGTTCCGCCGTCCTAGCCCGCCGACTGTCCGAACTCCTCGGCCTCACCGAACCACCCGTCGCGGTCAGCTTCGACGCTCCCCCGGGCGCCGACGCCACCGGCCCGGTTAAGCCGCAACCGGCCGGATGCTGCTTCTGGGCACCGGCGCAGCAACAACGCCTCGACACGGTTGCGGCCGATCACGCGCACTGCAGCGTCGGCAGTTACACGCATGGACTAATCCCCTTCGAGCAGGCCGCCGCCGGCGAGGACACCGCCGCGCTTGTGGGCAGCGGCTGGGTCGGGGAAGCCGACCTGAAAGCCGCCGCCGC
>DATIOT010000426.1:0-2284 GCA_035472875.1 Mycobacterium sp. | reverse complement strand
CGCCAGGCTACCTGCGGGTCGAAGCGGCGTATGCCGGCCTCGCCGAGGGTGCGTTGCATCTGGAGGACATCCTGTCTCGCCGGATGCGGATCTCGATCGAGTACTCACACCGCGGTGTCGACTGCGCGCGCGAGGTGGCCGAGATCATCGCGCCGGTGTTGGGCTGGTCCGGCGCCGATATCGACCGTGAGGTCGATACCTACACGGCGCGGGTGGAGGCCGAGGTGCTCTCGCAGGCCCAGCCCGACGACGCGTCGGCGGATGCGCTGCGGGCCAGCGCCCCCGAGGCCCGCGCGGAGATCCTCGAGCCGGTGCCGTTGACGTGAGGCCTGCGCCGCTTCCGCCACGCGACGGGTTGGGGCCGGCGCGACTGCGGGTGCGCGGTGGAGCGCTGGGCGACGAACTGTTGACAAGGTTCGGGCCCGACGTCGCCGCCAAAGCGATCGCCGGTGAGGTCGTCGACTCCCGCGGTGCGGTGCTCGATCCCGCCACCGTGCTGCCAGCTGGCGCCAGCGTCTACCTGTACCGCGACCCGCGCGACGAGGTGCCGGTGCCGTTCGACATCCCCGTGCTGCATCGGGATGACGACATCGTGGTCGTCGACAAGCCACACTTTCTGGCCACCATGCCGCGCGGACGCCACGTCGCGCAGACCGCGCTGGTGCGGTTGCGTCGGGAACTGGACTTGCCCGAGCTGAGCCCGGCCCACCGGCTGGACCGGTTGACCGCCGGGGTGCTGCTGTTCACCACCCGCCGCGAGGTGCGCGGTGCCTACCAGACGCTGTTCGCGCGGGCCGCGGTCCACAAGACATATGTCGCGAGGGCACGAGTCAACCCGGACGTCGCGTTGCCACGCGTGGTGCGCAGCCGAATTATCAAGCGCCGCGGTAACTTACAAGCTGTCGAAGAACCAGGCGAGCCCAATGCCGAGACGCTGGTGGAGTTGTCCCCCGCAAGCGGGTGGTGCCCCCAATCGCCGGACGGGCTGTACCGGCTGACACCGCGCACCGGGCGCACCCATCAGCTCCGGGTGCAGATGGCTTCGCTCGGGATTCCGATCGACGGAGACCCGTTGTACCCCAATGTGATTCATGTAGCAGACGACGACTTTTCCGCGCCACTTCAATTGCTGGCGCAGCGCATCGAATTCGACGACCCGCTGACCGGAGATCGGCGCCGGTTCGTCAGCGCGCGACGCCTGGATTCGGTTCGCTAGCAGCGCTCGGCGCCAGGACGCATGCGGGGCAGGCCGTAGTCGGCCGGTACGGCCAGGTCCGGCTTGGCCGCAGGCGCTACAGCGCGGGCCAGAGCCGCGCCCTGGACGGCAGCACGCAGTGTCTCCCAGGCGCGCGCCGTCAGGGTCCCAGCCCCGAGGGAACGGATAGCCGTCAGGTTGTTCAAGTTGACGCGGTTCTGCAGTGTTAGCACCCTGGCGCCCTTCAATAATCCGGCGACATCGTTCCTCGTACTTCCGCGACGTCGTCGGTGTATTCCTCCGTGACTAGCACGAAGACCCTGCCGTGTCGGTGATCGGGGTCACAGGCCAGTCAGCGATGACTAACCGTGAATCGGCAATTTCTATTCCCACCGTACGTGCCGACACATGTTCACGCCCGCTCAGCAGTAAGCCGTTTCGCAAGCGTTACTTGACCGGCGCTACTGAGGCTTCCTCAGCCTATTCTCAGTCGGCATGCGGAACTGCGTGGATAGCGATATCGGCGAAACGCTGCCGTGGCTGCGGCCAGTCGTCGCCGACGGTCGAACGCCAGCGTCGCGCACGGTCGTTAACGTCGGGACCGTAAACAGCTCGGAAACTGCAGCTGAAATCGCGAATTCGGCGATGACTGGGCCCAATTCCTGAAGGGCGGGTCTTGTTACCATGCCTCATGGCTGCCAGGAGGACGGCAGTTTGGCGGGTTGCGGCCACGCGGGCGTCGATCATCACATCGTTCCTGAAGGAATTAGATTGAGAGTCAAGAGATTTGGCGCCGCGCTGAGCATTCTGACCATCGGTCTACTGATCTTGGCGGCGTGCGGGGGTAACAACAACGCTACCGGTGGAAACCGCACGTCAAGCACATTCCCGGTCAAGGTGACCTGTGGCGGCGCGCAGACTCTGAAGGCCAGCGGTTCCACGGCCCAGGAAAACGCCATGAGCCGTTTCATCAAGGCTTTTGAACAAGCCTGCCCCGGCCAGTCGGTGAATTACACACCCAATGGTTCGGGCGCTGGGATCGGCGAATTCATTGGCAACCAAACCGATTTCGGTGCGTCGGACACTCCG
>DATIOT010000425.1:0-10910 GCA_035472875.1 Mycobacterium sp. | reverse complement strand
TCGCCATTTCCGGGCACAATTGCCCGATTGCGGCAAAGTCTTTCTGGGCCTTTCTGCTGGCTGGCAGGCTGGGCTATCCTGCCAAACGATGACCCTCCCCGTTCAATCACCGACGCAGATCGCGTGGGTTACCCCGGATCTGGACGCCACTGAAACGGCCCTCACCGGCCTATTAGGCGTCCGGAAGTGGGTGCGGATACCTGAGGTGCACTTTGCTCCGGACACCTGCAGCTACCTTGGCAAGCCGGCCGATTTCGTCGCCAGCATCTCGCTGAGCTATCTCGGGGACATGCAGTTAGAGCTGATCTCGCCGGTCCGTGGAGAGAATATCTATAGTGACTTTTTGCGTGACTGTGGGCCGGGTCTGCACCACATCTGCATGGAGGCCGAAAGCCCAAAGCAATTTGACGCGGCGCTGGCCGATGCCGCTGACCACGGCGCCGCGGTTGTGCAGCAGGGCGTGATGCCGCTCGGAATCCAATTCGCCTATGTGTCAGCAGCACAGGCGGGTGTGCCGTTCATAGAAATCGCGTATGTCTCGCCACAGGGGCGATCGTTCTACGACTACATCAAACAGGAGCAGCGGTGAACACCGACATACCAGCAACGGTCAGCGCGGACACGGTGACGTCCTGGTCGGATGACGTCGACGTGGTCGTGATCGGTTTCGGCATCGGCGGCGGGTGCGCGGCGGTGAGCGCGGCGGCCGCCGGCGCGCGGGTGCTGGTGCTCGAACGCGCCGCCGCGGCGGGCGGAACCACTTCGCTTGCCGGAGGCCACTTTTACCTGGGCGGCGGGACCGCGGTCCAGTTGGCGACCGGTCACCCCGACTCGCCCGAGGAGATGTACAAATACCTGGTTGCGGTGTCCCGGCAGCCTGATCACGCCAAGATTCGTGCGTACTGCGAAGGCAGCGTCGAGCATTTCAATTGGCTGGAAGACTTGGGGTTCCAGTTCGAGCGCAGCTATTTCCCGGGCAAGGCGGTGATCCAGCCCAACACCGAGGGGCTGATGTTCACCGGCAACGAGAAAGTGTGGCCGTTCCTCGAGAAGGCGGTGCCGGCGCCCCGCGGACACAAAGTGCCCGTACCCGGCGACACCGGCGGCGCCAGCATGGTGATCGACCTGCTCCTCAAGCGGGCGGCAAGCCTGGGCGTGCAAATCCGGTACGAGACCGGCGCCACCGAGCTAGTCGTGGACGGCTCGGGCGCAGTGACCGGCGTGATGTGGAAGCGCTTCTCCGAAACCGGTGCGGTGAAAGCAAAGTCGGTCATCATCGCTGCCGGGGGATTCGTGATGAACTCGGACATGGTAGCCAGGTACACGCCGAAACTGGCCGAGAAGCCGTTCGTGCTCGGTAATACGTATGACGACGGTCTGGGCATCCGGATGGGTGTTTCGGCCGGCGGTGCAACCCAGCACATGGATCAGATCTTCATTACGGCTCCGCCGTACCCGCCGTCGATCCTGCTCACCGGGATCATCGTGAACAAGCTCGGGCAGCGGTTCGTCGCCGAAGACTCCTACCATTCCAGGACTTCGGGATTCATCATGGATCAGCCCGACAGCGCTGCTTTCTTGATCGTTGACGAGGCGCACCTGGAGCACCCCAAGATGCCGCTGGTCCCGCTCATCGACGGCTGGGAGACCGTCGCCGAGATGGAAGCCGCACTTCGCATCCCGCGGGGCAACCTGGTCGCGACGCTGGACCGTTATAACACCTACGCCGCGCGCGGAGAGGATCCTGACTTCCACAAGCAGCCGGAATTCCTTGCGCCGCAAGACAAAGGACCGTGGGGTGCGTTTGACATGTCGCTGGGCAAGGCGATGTATGCCGGATTCACCGTCGGCGGGCTGGCCGTGTCGGTAGACGGCCAGGTGTTGCGCGAAGATGGCACGGTTGTGCCCGGCCTGTACGCGGTGGGGGCGTGCGCGTCCAATATCGCTCAGGACGGCAAGGGATATGCCAGCGGCACGCAGCTGGGCGAGGGGTCGTTCTTCGGCCGGCGCGCCGGAGCGCACGCGGCACGGGCAAGCTAGACGCGCGCGGGTTCCTTTTCCACCGGCCCTAGCCGCCATTGGCCGTCGCCAAGCAGTTCGAGCTGTTGTGCGTGGTGCTGCTCGACGGTGTGCCGATGGCTGACGCTGACCACGACGCAGTCCGGCAGTTCGCTCCGCAGCATCTGGTAAAGCGCGAATTCGAGCCCCTCGTCGAGCGCCGAGGTGGACTCGTCAAGGAATACCGCCTGCGGCTTGGTGAGCAAGATTCGCGCAAATGCAACGCGTTGCTGCTCACCGGGGGAGAGCACCTTGGCCCAATCCTGCTCTTCGTCGAGCCGGTCATACAGCGGGGCGAGCGCCACCTTGGTCAGCGTGTCGCGCAAGGTCTCATCTGGGATGTAGTCCGGCGAATTCGGGTAGCACACCACGCCACGCAAACTGCCCAGCGGCACATAGGGCAACTGCGACAAGAACATCGTCGCGTTATCGCCCTCGGGGCGGCATAGCGTCCCGGAAGCGTACGGCCACAATTCGGCCAAACTGCGCAGTAGCGTGGTTTTGCCGGCGCCCGAGCGCCCGGTGATCACCAGCGAGTCGCCGTGGTCCAGTTGCACGTCTAGCGGGTCGATCAGCCGGTCCCCAGCCGGCGTGCGCACTTCCACATCCCGGAGCTCAACGGCTGCCTCTTCACTCGGCTTGACCAGCACTGCCGGTAGCGCACGGCCCTGAGCGTTGGCGTCGACCAGTCCGTGCAACCGGATGATCGCCGCCCGAAAAGCCGCAAACGCGTCGTAGTTATTGCGGAAAAACGACAGCGAGTCCTGAATATTGCCGAATGCCGTCGCCGTCTGGCCGACATCGCCGAAGTCGATTCGGCCGGCGAACAACCGCGGCGCCTGGATTATCCACGGCAACGGAACAATTGCCTGCGACACCGACCAGTTCCATCCGTTGAACACGATGGTGCGGCGAACAAAACTGCGGTAGTTGCTGATGATCGGAGTAAAGCGCCGCCACAATTGCGCCCGCTCCACCCGCTCACCACGGTAGAAGCCCACCGCCTCCGCGGCGTCTCGCAACCGCACCAGTGCGTAACGGAATGCGGCGTTGAGCTTCTCGTTGTTGAAGCTGAGCCAAATCAGCGGACGCCCGAGCCAGATTGCGACGACTGTTGCGATCAGCACATAAACCAGAACGACCCAGAACATCGCGCGCGGGAGCTCAATCCCAAAGAGATTCAGATTCCCGGACAGGTTCCACAAGATAGCGGCGAACGAGATGACCGAGGCCATCGCGTTGACGGCTCCGAACAGCAGCGTGCTGCCCGTCCCGTTAGACGGGATGTTCGGGGTGCCGCCCGCATTGGTGGTGAAAATGTCGACGTCTTGTTGGATGCGCTGGTCCGGGTTGTCGATCGTGTTGTCGATAAACAGATCCCGGTAGTAGGCCTTGCCGGCCAGCCAGTCGTCGGTGAGGTGGGCGGTCAGCCACATGCGCCAGGCAATGATGAAGCGCTGCGTCAGATAGATGTCGGCCATGAACCGGATGACCCACAGAACTGCCAGCACGCTGAAAATCGCGAGCGACATCCAAAAGCCGTGAATCCCAGATTGTTTGATGTTGTCATCGCCCGCTGCAATGCCTTGGACAGCTTTCTGCACCGCGGTATACAAATCGTTGCCCTGGTAGCTGAGCAATACGGTGAGTCGCACGGAGAGCAGGACTGACAACAACAAAACGCCAAGCATCAGCCACACCCGGACGCTCGCCGGGCCGACGAAGTAGTCGCGAGTGATCCGCCAGAACTGCCGGCCCCAGGGCGTGAAATACCTGAACAGAACCAGCACCACCAGAACACAAACGACGCTGATCGCCCAGGCTATGGCGGTCCACCGCAAGGAATCCATAAATGCCGCCGACCAGTTGATGGACGGCTTGAACGGCGTGGGGCCCAACTTCGACGTCTCCTTGCTGCCGAGGCATCCGGGGGGAGCCTCATGGTGGATGCTTCTCCGCGAAGGTACCCGAGGATGGCGGCTAGGCTGCGAAGATGAGCACCGACGCCGTTTCAACTCAGATCGTGCATGCCGGCCGGCTCATAGCACGCCGGCTCAAGGCCAGCGGTGTCGACACCGTCTTCACGTTATCGGGCGGCCACCTGTTTTCCATCTACGACGGGTGCCGAGACGAGGGTATCCGCCTGGTCGACACCCGCCACGAGCAGACCGCGACCTTCGCCGCCGAGGGCTGGTCGAAGGTGACCAGACAGCCGGGGGTAGCTGCGCTCACCGCCGGGCCTGGCGTGACCAACGGGATGAGCGCGATGGCCGCGGCGCAGCAGAACCAGTCGCCCCTGGTGGTGCTGGGCGGCCGGGCCCCGGCGCTGCGATGGGGCATGGGATCGCTGCAGGAGATCGACCACGTGCCGTTCGTGGCTCCGCTGGCTCGCTTCGCGGCCACCGCACAGTCGGCCGAGGACGCCGGCCGGCTGGTCGACGAGGCATTGCAGGCGGCGGTCGGTCCCCCGTCAGGTGTCGGATTCGTCGACTTTCCGATGGACCACGTCTTTTCGATGTCGGAAGATGACGGCCGCCCCGGCGCGTTGACCGTCGTGCCGCCGGCCCCAACCCTGGACGGTAACGCGCTGGATCGAGTTGCCGGCCTGCTGGCCGCGGCTCAGCGGCCGGTGATCATGGCGGGCACCAACGTCTGGTGGGGACACGCGGAGGCAGCGCTGCTGCGTCTTGCCGAGGAACGGCAAATCCCGGTGCTGATGAACGGGATGGCCCGCGGCGCAGTGCCCGCCGACCACCCGATGGCGTTTTCGCGGGCACGGGGCAAAGCACTGGGCGAGGCCGACGTGGCGCTGGTTGTCGGCGTGCCGATGGATTTCCGGCTCGGCTTCGGCAAGGTGTTCGGGCCGCACACCCAGCTCGTCGTGGCTGACCGTGCCGAACCTGACCGCGAGCATCCCCGGCCCATTGCGGCTGGTCTGTACGGCGACCTCACGTCGATCCTCTCGGCCCTGACCGCGGTGGATGGCACCGATCATCAGGACTGGATCGGCCAGCTGCGGGCGGCCGAGACCGCGGCGCGCGGCGCGGAAATAGCCGAGCTCGGCGATGACCGAATCCCGCTGCATCCGATGCGGGTCTACGCCGAGTTGGCGCCGCTGCTGGACCGCGACGCCATCGTGGTTATCGACGCCGGCGATTTCGGGTCCTATGCCGGCCGGGTGATCGACAGCTATCTGCCGGGCTGCTGGCTGGACAGCGGCCCCTTCGGCTGCCTTGGTTCGGGCCCCGGTTACGCCCTGGCCGCGAAACTGGCACGACCGGACCGTCAGGTTGTCCTGTTGCAGGGCGACGGCGCGTTCGGGTTCAGCGGCATGGAATGGGACACCCTGGTCCGGCACAACGTGCCTGTCGTGTCGGTGATCGGGAACAACGGGATCTGGGCCCTCGAAAAACATCCGATGGAGGCGATTTACGGCTATTCGGTGGTCGCGGAGTTGCGTCCGGGCACCCGCTACGACGAAGTGGTGCGCGCCATGGGCGGCCATGGCGAGCTGGTGTCCGCGCCCATCGAGCTGCGGCCCGCGCTGAAACGTGCCTTCGCCAGCGGTTTGCCGTCCGTCGTCAACGTGCTCACTGACCCGAGCGTCGCCTATCCACGCCGGTCCAACCTCGCCTGATGGCTCGTCACCGGCTGCCCACCGCGTACCGTTGACCTGTGTCAAAGACCACCCGCGCTCAACCTGGCCGTCTGAGCAGTCGATTCTGGCGACTACTCGGCGCCAGCACCGAAAAGGACCGCGGCCGTTCCATGGCCCAGGTAACGGCCTCGGAGGAATACGACGAGGAAGCCGCCGGGCTCAACGATGAGCAGCTACGCAAGGCCACGGGGCTGCTCAACCTCGACGACCTAGCGGAGTCCGATGATATCGAGCAGTTCCTCGCGATCGCCCGGGAAGCCGCCGAGCGCGCAACGGGGTTGCGGCCGTTCGATGTTCAGCTGCTGGGCGCGCTGCGCATGCTTGCCGGCGACGTTATTGAGATGGCCACCGGTGAAGGCAAAACCCTCGCCGGGGCGATCGCAGCGGCCGGATACGCCATCGCGGGCCGGCACGTGCATGTGGTGACCATCAACGACTACCTGGCCCATCGCGATGCCGAGTGGATGGGCCCGCTGCTCGAGGCCATGGGCCTGACAGTCGGCTGGATCACCGCGGAATCGACGAGCGAGGAGCGCAGGGTCGCCTACGACTGCGACGTCACCTACGCCTCGGTCAATGAGATCGGCTTCGACGTACTGCGCGATCAGCTGGTGACCGACGTCGCCGACCTGGTGTCGCCCAATCCTGACGTGGCCCTTATCGACGAAGCCGACTCCGTGCTGGTCGATGAGGCACTGGTGCCCTTGGTGCTGGCAGGTACCACCCACCGCGAGACGCCGCGGCTGGAGATCATCAAGCTGGTTGGCGAGCTCGCCGCCGAAACCGACTACGACACCGACTCCGACAGCCGCAACGTCCACCTGACCGAGGTTGGCGCGCGCAAAGTCGAGAAGGCGCTCGGTGGCATCGACCTGTACTCCGAGGAACACGTCGGCACCACGCTCACCGAGGTCAACGTCGCGCTGCACGCGCATGTGCTGTTGCAGCGCGACGTGCACTACATCGTTCGCGACGACGCGGTGCACCTGATCAACGCCTCGCGCGGCCGCATCGCGCAACTGCAACGCTGGCCGGACGGCCTGCAAGCCGCCGTCGAGGCGAAGGAGGGCATCGAGACCACCGAGACGGGCGAGGTGCTCGACACCATCACGGTGCAGGCGCTGATCAACCGCTACACAACCGTGTGCGGCATGACCGGCACCGCGCTGGCCGCCGGTGAGCAGCTGCGCCAGTTCTACAAGCTCGGCGTCTCACCAATTCCGCCGAACACCCCCAACATTCGCGAAGACGAGTCGGACCGGGTCTACATCACCGCCGCGGCCAAGAACGACGCGACCGTCGCGCACATCGCCGAGGTGCACGAAACCGGACAGCCGGTGCTGGTCGGCACCCGCGACGTGGCCGAATCCGAGGAACTGCACGAGCGGCTGCTGCGCCGCGACGTGCCCGCGGTGGTGCTCAACGCGAAGAACGACGCCGAGGAGGCGCGGGTAATCGCCGAGGCCGGCAAATACGGCGCCGTCACGGTGTCCACCCAGATGGCCGGGCGCGGCACCGACATCCGGCTTGGCGGATCCGACGAAGCAGACCACGACAGGGTCGCTGAACTGGGCGGGCTACACGTGGTCGGCACCGGCCGGCATCACACCGAGCGACTGGACAACCAGTTACGCGGGCGAGCCGGACGCCAGGGCGATCCAGGGTCGTCGGTTTTCTTCTCGAGTTGGGAAGACGATGTCGTCGCCGCCAACCTCGATCACAACAAATTGCCCATGGAAACCGACGAGGACGGCCGGATTGTCAGCCCCAAGACCAGCGGTTTGCTTGACCATGCGCAGCGCGTCGCCGAGGGCCGGCTGTTGGATGTGCACGCGAACACCTGGCGCTACAACCAGCTGATCGCCCAGCAACGCGCCATTATCGTCGATCGGCGTAACACGTTGCTGCGCAACGCAACCGCGCGCGAGGAGCTCGCCGAGCTGGCGCCAAAGCGGTACCAGGAGCTATCCGAGGAATTGTCCGAAGAACGCCTCGAGACGATCTGCCGGCTGATCATGCTCTATCACCTCGACCGCGGCTGGGCCGATCATCTGGCGTATTTGGCCGACATCCGGGAAAGCATCCATTTACGCGCGCTGGGCCGGCAAAACCCGCTGGACGAATTCCACCGGTTGGCGGTCGACGCATTCGCCTCGTTGGCCGCCGACGCGATCGAGGCGGCTCAACAGACGTTCGAAACGGCAAACGTCCTCGAAGAGGAGCCGGGGCTGGATCTGTCGAAGCTGGCACGACCGACGTCGACGTGGACATACATGGTCAATGACAACCCGCTGTCGGATGACACTCTGTTGACCCTGAGCCTGCCCGGGGTATTCCGTTAGGCCCGATCATCGGGCTCGCCCCCTCGCCGCAGCGCGGCTGGGGGTGCCCCCAGTTCGGTCCGTCGTGCGGACCGCAACGTCGCCGAGTTAAGGTCACGGCTCATGGAGCAGGTGCCTCCGCCCGATCGGGTGCTCACCGTACCCAACTTGCTCAGCGTCATCCGCCTGGCGCTCATCCCGGTATTCGTCTACCTCCTGCTGTTCGCGCACGCCAACGGCTGGGCGGTGGCGATTCTGATGTTCAGCGGCGCCTCCGACTGGGCGGACGGCAAGATCGCCCGGACGCTGAACCAGTCGTCGCGATTGGGCGTTCTGCTGGACCCTGCGGTTGATCGGCTCTACATGGTTACCGTGCCCGTCGTGATGGCGCTGGACGGGATTCTGCCCTGGTGGTTCGTTATCACGCTGCTGGTGCGCGACGGGCTGCTGGCGGCAACGCTGCCCCTGCTGCGCAGTCGCGGACTGTCGGCGCTGCCGGTGACCTACATCGGCAAGGCCGCGACTTTCGCCTTGATGGCCGGCTTTCCGCTCGTTCTGCTGGGTACGTGGGACGCGTTGTGGAGCCGAGTGACAGGCGCCTGTGGTTGGGCCTTTCTGATCTGGGGTATGTATGCCTACCTGTGGTCATTCGTGCTGTATGTGGTGCAGATGACGTTGGTGGTGCGCAGGATGCCCAAGCTCAAACACGGTGCCCGTCAGTCAGTCGCCCGAAAAGCAGGTGAGCATGGCTGAAGCTGACCGCCTGCTCGGCGGCTATGACCCCAACGCCGGCCACAGCGCCCACGCGGCAGCGCGGCCACAATCAATTCCGGTGCCCTCCCTGCTACGCGCCTTGCTGTCGGAGCATCTGGATCCCGGTTACCCTGCGGCAGCCGAAAAGCGTAGTCGCGCAGCCACACCGCAGAATGGGCGAGCGCGCGTTTTCGGCTGGCTCTGGCAGGCCCTGGCCGCGATGCTGGTCGCCACCGTATTCGCCGCCGCGGTCGCTCAGGCCCGCTCGGTTGCACCCGGCGTACGCTCCGCCCAGCAGTTGCTGGTGCGAAGTGTCCGTTCGACAGAAGACGCCGCCGCCAAGTTGGCCCAGCGGCGCAGCGCGATGTCGACTCGAGTCGACGACGTGCAGCGACTTGCGCTGGCGGACGACGCCGAGGGACAGCGGCTGCTGACCCGTCTCGACGCGCTTAGCCTGGCGGCGGCCAGTACAGCGATCATCGGCCCCGGTCTGACAGTGACCGTGACCGACCCCGGTGCCAGCCCGAATCTTTCCGATGTGTCCAAGCAGCGGGTGAGCGGCAGCCGGCAAATCATTCTGGACCGCGACCTGCAGCTCCTCGTCAACTCATTGTGGGCGAGCGGTGCTGAGGCCATTTCGGTCGGCGGTGTCCGGGTCGGGCCGAATGTGACCATCCGGCAGGCCGGCGGAGCGATCTTGGTCGACAACAACCCCACCAGTAGCCCTTACAAGATCCTTGCGGTCGGGCCGCCGCACTCGATGCGAGACGTCTTCGACAACAGCCCCGGACTGCAGCGTCTCAGGCTGCTGGAGGTCTCCTACGGCGTCGTCGTCACCGTGAACCTCTCCGACGGCCTCTCGCTGCCTGCCGGATCGATCCGGGATGTCAAGTTCGCCAAACAGATTGGGCACTAGTGAGAAAAGTCCTCGTGAGACAGATCCCCCTGGGAGTAATTCGGACGGGAAACCGCGGATGATCGGGATCGCGGCGCTTGCGGTCGGCATCGTGCTGGGCTTGGTTTTCCATCCCGCCGTGCCAGAAGTCGTCCAGCCGTATTTGCCCATCTCAGTGGTCGCTGCGCTCGACGCGGTGTTCGGCGGGCTGCGTGCCTACCTCGAGCGGATCTTTGACCCGAAGGTCTTCGTAGTCTCGTTCGTGTTCAACGTCTTCGTGGCTGCCCTGATCGTCTATGTCGGCGATCAATTGGGAGTCGGCACGCAACTGTCCACGGCCATCATCGTCGTGTTGGGCATCCGCATCTTCGGCAACGCCGCCGCGCTGCGGCGTCGGCTGTTCGGGGCATGACGGAGATGAGGTCAGTGTGAGCCAGGACCCGCCAAACGGCGCCGCCGACGAAAGTGGTGACGCACCGGCCCGGCACGATCACTCCGAAACTGACGGCAAAGCCGGCGAAGGTGCCCAGCGTGGCCGCCACGAATTACCGGCGAACAGCCCTCGTCCCGAGATCGGGGCGGTGCGGCGGACAGGATTGTCCGGGGCGCTTCGGGGCGGTCGCTCCCGTCTGGTGTTCGGAACACTGGCGATCCTGCTGTGCCTGGTCTTGGGAATCGCCATTGTGACCCAGGTCCGCCAGACCCAGTCGGGTGACTCACTGGATACGGCCCGCCCCGCAGACCTGTTGGTGCTGTTGGATTCGTTGCGGCAGCGCGAAGCCACACTCAACACCGAAGTGAGCGAACTTCAGAACACGCTGAATTCGTTGCAGGCGTCCGGCAACACCGACCAGGCCGCCATCCAAAGCGCCCAGGCCAGGCTGGCTGCACTGTCCATCCTGGTCGGCGCCGTGGGCGCCACCGGGCCCGGCGTCACCGTCACAATCGAGGACCCCGGTCCCGGGGTGTCACCCGAGGCGATGCTCGACGTGATCAACGAGTTGCGTGCTGCAGGCGCCGAGGCGATCGAGATCAACGATGCACACCAGTCGGTGCGAGTAGGTGTCGACACCTGGGTCGTGGGTACGCCTGGCTCATTGACCATCGACAGCAAGACACTGTCGCCCCCGTATTCGATTCTGGCGATTGGCGATCCGCCCACACTGGCCGCGGCGATGAATATTCCGGGTGGTGCACAGGACAGCATCAAGCGCGTTGGTGCGCG
>DATIOT010000424.1:0-8165 GCA_035472875.1 Mycobacterium sp. | reverse complement strand
ACAGTGCATATGCCTGGGCCTACAACCTGGACAAGGGCGGCAAGACCCGCATCATCGGCCCGAACTGTCCTGGCATCATCACCCCGGGCCAAGCGCTGGTGGGCATTACCCCGGCCAATATCACCGGCCCGGGCCCGGTCGGGCTGGTGTCCAAGTCGGGCACGCTGACCTACCAAATGATGTACGAGCTACGCGATTTCGGGTTCTCCACGTCCATCGGCATCGGCGGCGACCCGGTGATCGGCACTACCCACATCGACGCCATCGAGGCCTTCGAAAAGGATCCCGACACCAAGGTCATCGTGATGATCGGTGAGATCGGCGGCGACGCCGAGGAGCGGGCGGCCGACTACATCCAGGCGCACGTGTCCAAACCGGTCGTCGGTTATGTCGCGGGATTCACTGCGCCGGAAGGCAAGACGATGGGCCACGCGGGCGCGATCGTGTCCGGCTCGTCGGGCACCGCGGCCGCCAAGAAGGACGCCTTGGAGGCGGCCGGCGTCAAGGTCGGCAAGACGCCCTCGGAGACGGCGGCGCTGGCCCGGGAGATCCTGAGCAGCCTGTAACGAGGGTTTCTCAGGTGACCGTGGACTATCCGGCTTCGTTGATCGCGGCGACCAACCCGTCGGTGTCCGCAACCGTCACAGTCAGCGCCGAGTGATCACGCAGGCCGAGGACACGGTGGATGCGCGGCTGAAAGTGGATGCAGACACCGGCATCGGCGTTGGTGCCGAACGCGAGTCCGTCGTCCACCATCGACAGCCTCGCGCCGACCGCAGTCCACCATCGATATGGGCCGGTGACATGCGCTTCTCGTACGCTCGACATGGGAGCGTCTACGTGGAAGGGCCCGTAGCGGGCGATCAGGCGGCCGTCCTGGGTCAGCGTTACACCCTGCGTGCCGGGCCATGCCCGGAACGGTAGCCATAGCGCGGCCAGCCGAAGGTCGTATCGGTAGGCAAAGTGGCGGCCGCGTTCAACAGTCACAATCGCGTCACACCAAAGCGGCCAGTTTGCCTGCCAGCCGCTCGACGTAGACGGCGATCTCGTCGTCGGAACGGTCCGGCATGCCGAACAGCACCTCAGTCACCCCGAGCTCGGCCCAGCGCGCCAGCTTATCGGGCACCGGCTTGAAGTCCAGGGCCACGATTTGCGGAGCGCCGTCGCGGCCAGCGGCCGCCCAGGTGTCCTGCAACAGCTTCACCGGCTCGTCGATGTCGAAGTCGCGGGGAGTGGTGATCCAGCCGTCGGCACTGCGGGCAATCCACTTGAAGTTCTTCTCGGTGCCTGCGGCGCCCACCAGCACCGGAATGTGCGGCTGCACTGGCTTGGGCCAGGCCCAGCTGGGCCCGAACTTGACGAACTCGCCGTCGTAGGCGGCTTCTTCTTGGGTCCACAATGCCCGCATCGCTTCGATGTATTCGCGCAACATGGTGCGGCGCCGCCCAGGTGGCACGTTGTGGTCGGCGAGTTCGTCAGTGTTCCACCCGAATCCGACGCCGAGGCTGACCCGGCCGCCGGACAGATGGTCCAGCGTGGCGATGCTTTTCGCCAGCGTGATCGGGTCGTGTTCGACGGGCAGCGCCACCGCGGTGGACAGCCGCACCCGCGACGTCACGGCGCACGCCGCGCCCAGGCTCACCCACGGATCCAGCGTGCGCATATAGCGATCGTCCGGCAGCGATGCGTCACCCGTGGTCGGGTGGGCCGCCTCGCGCTTAACCGGGATGTGGGTGTGTTCTGGCACGTAGAACGTCTGAAAGCCGTGATCGTCGGCAAGCTTGGCGGCTGCCGCCGGGGAGATGCCGCGGTCGCTGGTGAAAAGCACAAGCCCGTAATCCATGCACAGAATTAGAACGTGTTCTACCTCCGGTGGGCAAGCGGCTGGTCGATCTGGCAAGCAGGTCGCCCCGGCACGGGCACCCGAACGTGCGCTAGCGTGGTTGATCGATCGCGTCGCAACGCAAGCGCAGCAAGTCTTGGCGTTTATGGAACGGCGCGCCTGGGAGCACAGCGTCGCACTGCAACAGTGGCGCGGCGCGCGACGGCACTGGAAGCAACAGGAGGAGTCATGACCTACTCGCCCGGTAGTCCCGGATATCCACCAACGCAGCCCGGCGGCTCCTACCCAGGCGCCACACCGTCGTTCGCCAAGGATGACAGCGGTGAAACCAAGCTTCCGCTGTACTTGAACGTCGCGGTGGTGGTACTCGGCCTAGCGGTGTACCTCCTGAACTTCGGGCCGACTTTTACCCTCAGCGCCGAGCTTGGTCCTGGCGCAGGTGGACGCGCCGGTGATGCCGGCACCGCGGTCCTCATTGCCGTGCTGGCCGCGCTGCTCGCCGGGCTGGCCTTGCTGCCCAAGGCGAAGAACTACGCCGGGGTTGTCGCGGTAATCGCGGTACTGGGTGCATTGCTGGCGATCTCGGAGACGATCAACACGCCCGCGGGTTTCGCGGTCGGCTGGGCGATGTGGCCCCTGGTGGCTTGCAGCCTGCTCCAAGCGATCGCCGCGGTCGTCGTGGTTCTGTTGGATGCGGGCGTTATCACTGCGCCTGCTCCGCGGCCCAAGTACGACCCCTACGCGCAGTATGGCCAGTACGGGCAATACGGGCAGTACGGGACTCAGCAGCCGCCCGGCGGGTATTACGGTCAGCCGAATGCCCAGCAGCACGCGGGACCCCAGACGCACAACCCACAGCAAGCGCCGCAGTCTTCCGGGTATGGATCGCAGTACGGCGGTTACCCGTCGAGCCACGCTTCGGCCCAGGGCACGAACCCGTCGACCGGCGGATTCAATGCCCAGCCTGCGGCGCAATCGGGGGCCCAGCCCGCAGCGCAGCATGGACCATCCACTCCACCCACCGGCTTCCCCAGCTTCAGTCCGCCACCACAGGCAGGCACGGGGTCTCAGGGCGGTTCGGCTCCGGCCAATTACTCAAACCACACCGGGGGTCAGCAACCCGTGGGCCAGGGGCAGGAGCAGTCGCCTTCATCACCCGCTGGGCCGGCGCCGGCCTAACCGGGCGCTCTCGCGCCTAGTCGGGCACGTGCGCCAAGAGTGACACGGGTGGAGGACAACCGGGCAGCGGGCGCTCGCCAGGCGCGTGACCTTGTCAGGGTCGCGTTCGGTCCGGCCCTGGTGGCACTGGGCGTCATCGCCGCGGTCACGCTGCTCCAGTTGCTGATCGCCAACAGCGACATGACCGGCGCGTTGGGCGCCATCGCCAGCATCTGGCTTGGCGTGCACCAGGTGCCGATCTCGATCGGCGGCCGCGAATTGAGCGTAATGCCGCTGCTGCCAGTCCTGTTGATGGTGTGGGCTACCGCGCGCAGCACCGCGCGGGCCACCTCCCCGTACTCGTCGTGGATCGTGGTCCGCTGGGTTTTCGCCTCGGCGGTGGGCGGGCCCTTCCTGATGGCGGCGATCGCGCTGGCGGTGATCCATGACGCGTCGTCGGTGATCACCGAGCTGGAGACACCCAGCGCCCTGCGGGCTTTCGCCAACGTGCTGGTGGTGCACGCCGTCGGTGCCGCGATCGGTGTCTGGTCCCGGGTGGGCCAACGGGCGTTGGCGGCTTCACCGCTGCCCAATTGGCTGGGTGATTCGGCGCGTGCCGCAGCCGCCGGCGTGCTCGCGTTGGTTGGGCTCTCCGGCATGGTGACGGCCGGGTCGCTAATTGTGCATTGGGCGACAATGCAAGAGCTCTACGGGATCACCGATTCGATATTCGGCCAGTTCAGCCTCACCGTGCTGTCGGTGTTGTATGCGCCCAACGTCATCGTCGGTACTTCGGCGGTCGCGGTCGGGTCCAGCGCCCATGTTGGCTTCGCGACGTTCAGTTCGTTCACCGTTTTCGGCGGCGACATCCCAGCGCTGCCGGTTCTGGCCGCGGCGCCCACCCCGCCGTTGGGGCCGGTGTGGGTCGCGCTGCTCATCATCGGCGCGTCGTCCGGGGTGGCGGTCGGGCAACAATGCGCGCGGCGTCCGCTGCCGCTGCTTCCGGCAATGGCGAAGCTGCTGGTCGCTTCCGTCGCCGGGGCGCTGACCATGTCACTGGTCGCGTACGGCGGAAGCGGTCGGCTGGGCAACTTCGGCGATGTCGGTGTGGACCAGGGCGCACTGGTAGTCGGTGTGTTCTTCTGGTTCGCGGTCGTTGGATGGGTCACGGTGTTCATGGCCGGCGGGATCACGCGTCGGCCCAAACGGTCCAGGCGACCCAAACTCGCGGCCGCCCCGCCAGCCGACGAACCCGCAGACTATGCGGGGCTTTTCGAGGAGCCGGATGACGCCGCCGATCACGATGTGCTGCTCAGCGACGACGACGCCCCGCCCCCGTCCACGCCCGACGAACCGGAGCCCAGTCCGACCGAACGCGATCCTGGGGATTAGCTGTTCTGCCCGCCTCCGAGCGACAACTTCGGGTTCGTCGGAACGGGGTCTCCGGGTGGTCACTCCCAACAGGCCAATTTCGGTGGGCTGGCCTCGTCGCCACGCGGCACCACCCAAAGTAGGCTCGCCGATGTGCAGCAACCGCTCCGCGTGCCCCCGAGTGCACCGGCGCGGCTGGTGGTGCTTGCATCGGGCACCGGTTCGCTCCTGAGCTCGCTGATCGCCGCCGCCGTCGGCGACTACCCGGCTCGCGTGGTCGCCGTCGGTGCCGATCGAGACTGCCTGGCCATCCAGATCGCCGAGGCGGCGTCAGTGCCGACGTTCACCGTCCGGCTCGGCGATCACCCCAACCGCGATGTTTGGGACGCTGCCATCACCGAAGCCACCGCCGCACACTCGCCCGATCTGATCGTGTCTGCCGGGTTCATGAAAATCCTTGGACCGCAGTTTCTTTCAAGATTCTGCGGACGCATCATCAATACGCATCCGACGCTGCTACCGGCGTTTCCGGGCGCGCACGGAGTGGCCGAAGCGTTGGCCTACGGCGTGAAGGTCACAGGCTGTACGGTGCACCTGGTGGATGCCGGCACGGACACCGGGCCGATATTGGCCCAGCAATCCGTTCCGGTGCTCCACGGCGACAACGAAGAGACTCTGCATGAACGCATCAAAGTCACCGAGCGGCAGCTGTTGGTGGACGTGGTGGCCGCGATCGCAACCGGCGGCGTGACCTGGAGCGGACGAAAGGCGACCATAGGATGAGCACCGACGAGTCAAGAAGGGCGATTCGGCGCGCGTTGATAAGCGTGTACGACAAGACCGGGCTGATAGAACTTGCCCAGGGTCTGAGTGCGGCGGGCGTCGAGATCGTGTCGACCGGATCAACGGCGAAGACCATTGCTGACAAAGGGATTCCGGTGACACCCGTGGAGGAAGTAACCGGCTTTCCCGAGGTGCTCGACGGTCGGGTCAAGACACTGCACCCCCGAGTCCATGCCGGACTGCTGGCTGATCTACGCAAACCCGAGCACGCCGCGGCACTCGAGCAGCTCGGGATCGCGGCGTTCGAGTTGGTCGTCGTCAACCTCTATCCGTTCAGCGAGACCGTTGACGCCGGCGCGGGCATCGATGAATGCGTCGAGCAGATCGACATCGGCGGGCCGTCGATGGTTCGGGCGGCCGCGAAAAACCATCCCAGCGTGGCGGTGGTCACCGACCCGCTCGGGTACGACGGAGTGCTCGCCGCGGTGCGTAACGGCGGATTCACCCTCTCCGAGCGCAAAAAGCTGGCGTCGCTGGTGTTTCGGCACACCGCGGAGTACGACATCGCCGTCGCGAGCTGGATGGAGTCGACGCTGGCGCCCGAACATCCGGCAACGGCGTTTCCCGAGTGGTTCGGCCGCAGCTGGCGCCGCACGGCGATGTTGCGCTACGGCGAGAACCCGCATCAACAGGCGGCGCTCTACAGCGACCCGAGCGCCTGGCCGGGCCTAGCGCAGGCCGAGCAGCTGCACGGAAAAGAGATGTCCTACAACAACTTCACCGACGCGGACGCGGCCTGGCGGGCGGCCTTCGACCACGAAGAGATATGCGTGGCAATCATCAAGCACGCCAACCCTTGTGGGATCGCAATCTCATCGGTATCGGTCGCGGATGCACACCGCAAGGCCCACGAGTGCGATCCGCTGAGCGCCTTCGGGGGAGTTATCGCTTCGAACACCGAAGTCAGCCTGGAGATGTCGGAGTACGTGAGCACCATCTTCACCGAGGTGATCGTCGCACCCGCCTATGCACCGGACGCCCTCGGCGTACTGACGCGCAAGAAGAACATTCGGGTGCTGGTGGCCTCCGAGCCGCTGACCGGTGGTACCGAGCTGAGACCGGTCAGCGGGGGACTTCTGATGCAGCAGCGCGACGAGCTCGACGCGCACGGTGACAACCCGGCGAACTGGACGCTGGCAACCGGATCGCCGGCCGATCCGGCGACGTTGAGCGACTTGGTCTTTGCGTGGCGCACCTGCCGCGCGGTCAAGTCGAACGCGATCGTGATCGCCGCCGACGGCGCCACCATCGGCGTCGGGATGGGTCAAGTCAATCGGGTCGATGCGGCCCGGCTGGCCGTCGCACGCGGCGGCGACCGAGTCCGGGGTGCGGTCGCTGCCTCCGATGCTTTCTTCCCGTTCCCCGACGGACTTGAGACGCTGGCCGCTGCCGGAGTGAAGGCGATAGTGCATCCGGGCGGCTCGGTGCGCGACGACGAGGTGACCGATGCGGCGACGAAAGCCGGCGTCACTTTGTACCTCACCGGGGCACGCCATTTTGCCCACTGAGGCCTGGTTTTGGGGCCGTGCTCAGTGCGAGCTTGCAAATTTATTCCTTGCTAGTCGATCGTGAGGCGGAATAGCATCCGAAATGGCTATGCCGAGAGCCGTCTTACCCGATTCGAAAGGAATAAGATGCGCACGATAACGAAACGAACAGTGACATTTTCCGCTGCGATTGCGACATTTGCTCTGGTCGGCACGGGGTGTCACACGACCAAATCCAGTGAAACGACGACTTCAGCCACGACGTCCGTGACGGCGTCGGCTACCACGGGGACGGCAACAACAACGCCGAGCGCGGCCGCGAGCACAACGCAGATGACGGGCGCCAACGGTGCGGTCTACGCGGTCCAGGGACCCATTCTCGACAAGTACAACTCCCTCGACGAGAAGGCGCGGAAAGACCTGGGGGCACCGACGGGCAACCAGCAGACGAATCCGGACGGCGGCGTATACCAACAGTTCGACGGCGGCGTGATCATAAACAAGACGCAGGCCTATGTGGTGTGGGGCAAGATCCGCGACAAGTGGAACGAGCTCGGCGGTTCGCAGGGCAAGCTCGGCTACCCGACCAGTGACGAGGTGGACACCCCCGACGGCATGAAGAAGTCGACGTTCGAGCACGGCACGATTACGTGGAAGCCGGGCGACGCCCAGGCCACCGTCACCTATAGCTAACGGGTCTTAGAATCCACCGTTCAGGTGGGCTCAAAAGACCGCAGCCGAAGGTCGGGCAATCGATCCGATTGCCCGACCTTCGCTTATCGATACGTTGCATCTGGAAGCAGCAGCGCGGACCGCTCGACGTTCGTCGACCTATCGGAGGACTCAGCAGAGGACTCATCAGAGCGGAGGACACAGTGTCGTATTGACGGCAGCGCGTAGCGTGGAGTGGTGCCATCACCGAGCAACCTGCCCCGCACGGTCGGCGAACTACGTGCCACCGGCCATCGCGAACGGGGAGTCAAGCAGGAAATCCGGGAGAATCTGCTGACCGCGCTGGCCGAGGGCGACGAAGTCTGGTCGGGCATCCTGGGTTTCGACGACACCGTGCTGCCCCAGCTGGAGCGGGCGCTGATCGCTGGTCATGACTTCGTCCTGCTGGGCGAACGCGGCCAGGGCAAGACCCGGCTGCTACGCGCGCTGGTAGGGGTGCTGGACGAGTGGACGCCGGTGATCGGTGGTGCCGAGTTGGGCGAGCATCCCTACACGCCTATCACGCCGGAGTCGATTCGGCGGGCTGCCACACTCGGCGACGATCTGCCGGTGGAGTGGAAGCACCGCAGCGAGCGCTACACCGAGAAACTGGCCACCCCCGACACCAGTGTGGCCGACCTGGTCGGCGACATCGACCCGATCAAGGTGGCCGAAGGCCGCAGCCTCGGTGACCCGGAAACCATCGCCTACGGTCTCATCCCGCGGGCGCATCGCGGCATCGTCGCGGTCAA
>DATIOT010000423.1:0-10723 GCA_035472875.1 Mycobacterium sp. | reverse complement strand
GCGACACCGACCCCGCCAGCGCGCCGGCACGGGTGGCGACGCTGGAGCTACTGGCGAAGGAACTCTTCTAGCAGGACTGTTCGTTACCCGCCATCAGTCGGTCACCGTGGCTTGCTCAGATTCACTGGATTCGGGATCAGGCGCGTGGCCGGTGATCCAATGCTCCAGCTCATCCGGGGGCAACGGCGGACTATGAACGAAGCCCTGCGTGATGGTGCAGCCGTACCGTCGCAGTGCGCTCAACGTAACCTCGTCTTCAACTCCCTCGGCGACAAGGTCCGCTCCAAGGCTGTGCGCCAACGCCACCGTGGACCGCACGATGGCAACCGATCTCGGGTCTTGGGCGAGTCGGGCGACGAATATCCTGTCGAGTTTTAGCTCGTCGACCGAGACATCCTGCAGGCGTGCCAGCGACGACCACCCGGTGCCATAGTCGTCGAGCGAGATGCGAACGCCGAGGCGCTGCAGCTCGGCGACGGTATTTCGGGATCGGACCGAATCGACGAGGGCACTCTCGGTGATCTCGATGATGAGCGCGTCAGCCGGCAAACCGTGGGTTCGCAGCAAACGCTCGATTGTGCCGACCAAATCGAGGTCAAGCAGATTTGTCGTCGAGAGGTTCACTGCGACGGTCAGGGGGATGCCCTCCTCGCGCCAGGACTGGATCTGTTCGAGGGCGCGGTTGACCGTGCGGTTGGCCACTTTACGGATCAGCCCAGCGCGCTCGGCAGCAGGCAGGAATTCCTCCGGTAGCAGCAACCCGCGGCTTGGATGGTGCCAGCGCAGCAGTGCCTCGACGCTATGGACACTGCCATCGCTTGCGTTGATCTTTGGCTGGTAATGCAGCGTCAGTTCGTCATCATCAAACAGCGCCGTGCGTAGTTCCTCGACGAGGTTGCGGTCGTTCTCGCGATACAGCTCAAACGCCGGGTCATACACCGCGATCTTGCTTTTGGCAGCTTTGGCCTGCGGAATCGCCGTCTCGACGCGATTCAGCAGCTCCTGCGGGTGGTCACAATGGTCGGGACATAGCGCAATGGCGATGCGGGCATCGACTTGCACGGTAATTGGATCCAGCGCGAACGGTTCGCTCAAGGCCTCGAGTAAACGACCCGCCTGGGCGCGTGCGGCGATGAGGTCGGACCCTTCGGCCATCAGAATCGCGAATTCGTCGTCACCTGTGCGCGCAAGCATATCCTCACGACGCACGCTCTTCGACAGTCGATTCGCGATGTGGGACAACAGTTCATCGCCGAACTGGCGACCGACCGAGTTGCTGAGCTCTTGGAACTCATAAAGATTCAGTAGTAGGAGCGCTCGGCGTGGTGGCAACCTGGTGATCGCCAACGCGGGTCCCGACACCGCCGACCCGGACGCCGCGGTGAGGGCCGTCGCCAGTGAGCGGCGATTGGGCAGCGCCGTCAACTCGTCGGTCATGGAGTGTTTGTGGTTTTCAGCCAACATGCTGACGTCTCGGAAGGTCACCGAAAATCGCGCAGCTGTCGCGATCAGGCTCAGCGCGGCGAGAGTCACAGCGAGTCGCGAGTCGTGACCCAGGATGGCAACTCCCAGCGCCACCACAGTGCACGCCACGGGCTTGAAGTAGGGCCAGAATCCGCGCTTCGGTACAGATACCACTGACGACGAAGGCACCCAGCTGGCCATCGCCACCAACAATGACGACGCGGGCCAGCAGGCGTCGAGCGCCGTCCCGACCCGGTATGAGCCGGCGGAGGTCTGCAAAAGATATGCCGTGTCCGCTGCCGCAAACAGAATAAATCCGGCAGCAAGAAGAGGCCAAAGAAAGTCGTTGCGCCAGCTGAGGATTGGCAGCATGCCTGCGGCCAGAGCAAGCAGGACCAGATCGCCCCACGGATAGAGTAGACCCACCACCACAGTTGCCGGTGAGCGGGTCGCTGCGGTGTGGATGGGCCCTGCCGTCAGCGCCGCCGCTACCGCGGCCATGGTCAACGCGCACACCAGGGAATCGAGCTGAATCGGAACCGGCACCCGCTTCAATCGTGCCCGCATCAGCAGCAGGAGTCCGGCGTAGACGAGCGGATAAAACGCCAGGTACGCGGGGTCAGCCGCTGATGGTGACTGGCCTTCCGGCACCCACAGGGCGTAAATAACGTCGCCCATCGCTGAACATGTCATCCCGGCCGCGATCAGAATCCAAGCCCAACGGTCGGCCGCGATGTGGTAGGCGCGGACGGCAATCAGCCCGGCCGCCAACAGGTTCAACGCTGAATACAAAAACTTGGCGAAGAACACGCTGTGACCCGCGTTCGTGTCGAACACGCTCGACGTGGTGAAAGCAATCACGCCGATCGCCAACACCGCCAGAGCAATCCGAATAGCTGTCGGGGGCCACTGAATGCCCGTTGTCGCTTCGTACGGTTGGTCTCGTGTTGGCGTCGCGACTTCAGAGATCGGCCGGAGCGCCCTCGCCGGCGGCGTTTCATTGCCAGTGATGCCCGCGGGGCGGGAAGTGCCCGAAGCGCCCTGGAAAACGGAGGCGGCGTGAGTGGCCGATACCGCCGAGTGAGTGAACTGTGGGAAGGTATAGGAAAACGGCAAATCAGGCACAAAACTTCGGATACAGTGGCCGCCTTCGCGTTTGGCGGCATACATAGCCAAGTCGGCGTGCCGGAGGAGCTGGTCGACGGTGCAACTGGCGGCGATGGCTACTGTGAACCCGATGCTCGGACGTACCGCTATGGGAACGCCGTCGATCACGATCGCCGCGCTGAATGACTCAAGGATCCGTTGTGCCGCCGCTTGTGATTCTTCGACGGAACCTTCGATGAGCACCGCGAATTCGTCGCCACCAAGCCGCGCAACAGTGCCCATCTCCCCCAGAGAAGCGGTGAGCCGCCCGGCGACCCGGATAAGGAGTTCGTCGCCGGCCGGATGGCCCAAGGCGTCGTTGACCGACTTGAAGTTGTCGAGATCGAGGCACAACACCGCAATCGGTGCCGCATCGTGACGTCGATGGGCGACGGCTTGATCCAATCGCTGGAGGAAGTGAGTCCGATTGGCCAGACCCGTCAGGCTGTCACGAAACGCTTCCTGCGCGACTTCGGAGAACAAGCGCTGATTTTCGACGAGCACCACGAACTGCCGGGCGAGCAGCGCCGCCACCAGGATTCCCAGCAGGGCGGGCATCGGTCCGTGCGCCATCTGGGCTACCGTGTGGCGCAATCCGACGGCGGCGGCCAACAGGAGGGGCAGGTACGGTAACCAGAGCCGGGCACGGGGCGTCATTGCGTCCCGCGACGGGGCTGCAGGGAACTCGGTGACGCTTGACAGGGCGGCCAGCGCCATCATTCCCAATCCGGCTACCCGGCCCAGGTTGGCCAGACCGCTCGTATGGTAGGTGCCTATCCCGGTCTCAAACACCATGGCGATGTCGGCAACGGCGATCGTCGCGATTCCGCCGGCTACCAGGCTCCGGCTCGGCCGGTCGCCAGGGCGAACCCGTGACAACATCAGGATCGCCGTCGTTATGAGGACCACATCGGCAAAAATGTGCGTCAACGTGGCGGGCTGCGAGCTACTGTCCTCGTGTAGCTGCTTGTCGAGGACGAATACCCAGGAGACCACGAACAGCGAAGTCGCCACGATAAGACCGTCCAGCACCAGTCGCCACGGACTCTGGCGAGGCAGATTGGACAACAGCAGCAAAGACACCAGGGCGCCGACTGGATACAGGAGGAGCACCACTTCAGCCGCCGCCGGGTGAGTGGCGTGATCGAGTTCCGGGCGCAGCTCATCGACCGCCCAGATGACCTCTCCGACCGCCCAGCCCAAGAGGGCCGTCACCAGCGCCAGCCATCCCGATCTGTGGCGGCGCTCTACCGCGAAGCGAGCCGCGTACCCGGCGCATACCGCCGCGAACAATAGGCACACCGCCGACACAACTTCGTCGACCGGCCGAGTCGCGTAGGCGCCCTCCCACCCCCCGACCGACGAGGCTGCGATCAGCACCGCCGCGACGCCGTATCCTACGACGACCAGCCAACCAACGCGCGCAGGCAGCCCGAAGCGCCGCCACGGATTTCCCGTCCAGCGTTTCATAGCCACTCCACCCGATCCCCGCTTAACGGTGAACACATGAAGAGCTTCACCGCGCTAGAGCAGAATAAACCGCTGCACTGTTGTCCGGCTCTACTATCTGGTGCTCTTGTGCAGCTCGTCCACATTTGACGCGGGATCAAAGCGAATCGGGATGGGCCGCGATGTGCTGCCCTGGTAGCTGGTGTACCGGTTCGCGACCGCCCCGCCGCTTCTAACGACGGCTCAATACCACGACCGGGATAGGCCGCGACGTCTTCTTCTGATAACCGGCGTACCGGTTGCCGTTGTTCTTGTTGACGATCTCCCATAGCCGGGAGTAGTCGGGATCGCCGGGGAGCACCGGGCGGGCTGTTACGTCGAAACGCCTTGGTCCGATGTTGATTTCCACGTTCGGGTTCTTCCGCAGGTTGTGATACCAGCCGGGTGCGTGCGGGTCGCCCCCCTTGGAAGCAACGATCAAGTAGTCATCGCCGTCGCGGGCATACGTTAGCGATGTAGTTCGGGCCTTGCCGGTCTTGGCGCCGACGGTGTGCAACAGCAGGCTGGGTATCCACAGCGTGCGATGGCCAATCCAGCCGTTCGTCTTGCGATAGACGACGTCGTGTACGCGCAGCACCTGTGGTAGCAAGCCTTGCTCAACCCAGGACGGAGATGCCATCTGTTCAGTATTACTGACTCGCGTCGATCCGGGCCAGGGCCTCTCGCAGGATCCGTCCGGTGGCTTCCCGGTCCGGGTCACGGCGCAGCAACATCCCCTTCGCGACCGAGAGCTTGTCGCCGTTGCGGCGCGGCAGCACGTGCAGATGAATGTGCGACACCGTCTGAAAGGCCGCGGGGCCGTCGTTGATACCGATGTTCGTCGCGTCGGCCAGTTCGGTCGCGCGCGCAGCACGTGCGATTCGCTGCCCGATGGTGACCAGCTCGGCCATCGTCTGCGGCGGGGTGTCGGTGACATCCACCGTGTGTCGTTTGGGGATCACCAGGGTGTGACCGCGGGTGAACGGGCGGATGTCGAGGATCGCCAGGTAGTCCTCATCTTCGTAGATGCGGATAGCCGGCGCCTCCCCGGCGACGATCGCACAGAAAACGCAGGACATGCCGCCACGGTACTGGTTCGCTCATTCGACGTGTGTGTGGACCAGCCGCCGGCCCGCGTCGGTCATCGGGATACGCTGCCGCGGTGGACGCTCGCGATCTCGCCTTCGCCGGCGCGGCTGCGCAGGCCCGCATGCTGGCTGACCGCGAACTGACCGCACCGGAGCTACTCGAGGTCTACCTGGAACGAATCGCGCGCCTGGACAGCCAGCTGCGCTGCTACCGCGTGGTGCTGTCGGACAGCGCGCGTTACGAGGCCGCCGTGGCGCAGGACCGCCTCGACGCCGGCGAGCGGCTGCCGCTGCTCGGCGTGCCGATCGCGATCAAAGACGATGTCGACGTGGCCGGCGAGGTGACGACATACGGCAGCGGCGGCCACCGCCCGGTCGTGACCTCCGATGCGGAGGTGGTTCGCCGGCTGCGGGCTGCGGGCGCAGTCATCATCGGCAAAACCAATACGCCCGAACTGATGATGTTTCCCTACACCGAGTCGCTGACGTTCGGAGCAACCCGCAACCCGTGGAACCCCAAGCGCACTCCGGGCGGCAGCAGCGGCGGGAGTGCCGCCGCGGTAGCCGCCGGGCTGGCTCCGCTGGCACTGGGATCCGACGGAGGCGGATCGATTCGCATCCCGGCGACCTGGTGTGGCCTGTTCGGCCTGAAACCGCAACGCGATCGGGTCTCGCTGGAACCGCACGACGATGCGTGGTACGGACTGAGCGTCAATGGTCCGATCGCACGGTCGGTGATGGACGCCGCACTGTTGCTCGATGCGACGTCAACGGTGCCCGGCCCGGAAGGCGAGTTCGTGGCCGCGGCGGCGCGCGATCCCGGCAAGCTGCGAATCGCCTTGAGCACCAAGGTCCCAACGCCGCTGCCGACCAGGGTTGGGAAGCAACAGCTTGCGGCGGTCGACCAGGCCGGTGCATTGCTTCGCGATCTGGGCCATGAGGTCATCACAGGCGACCCCGAGTATCCGCCCGCGACACTCTACGCGAACTACCTGCCCCGTTATCTGCGCGGCATCAGCGACGACGCGGACGCGCAAGCCCACCCCGAACGTCTCGAGGCACGCACCCGAAACCTGGCGCGTTTGGGATCATTCTTCTCCGACCGGCGGATGGCCGCGGTGCGCGCCGCGGAAGCGTCGCTGAGCAACCGTATCCAGTCGATCTTCGACGATGTCGACGTCGTCGTCACGCCGGGCAACGCGACGGGCCCGTCAAGCATCGGCGCCTACCAACGCCGAGGCGCGGTGTGGACGCTGCTGGCGGTGGCGCAGCGAATTCCCTATCAACAGATCTGGAACCTGACCGGTCAGCCCGCCGCCGCCGTGCCGTGGGACTTCGACGGCGACGGACTCCCGTTGGCGGTACAGCTCGTCGGCCGGCCGTACGACGAGGCAACCCTGTTGTCGCTCAGTGCGCAGATCGAAGCCGCAAGACCGTGGGCTCACCGGCGACCGCCGGTGTCATGACACCGAAATCGCTCGCCAGGCGCCCAGCTTGGTGCCGGGCCGCAGGGCATGCGCAGGACTGGTGGACGGCAGCCGTTGGTAGTGGATTCGCTCGGCCAAGTCCGCTGTGTCCACCAGCCTCCGGTATAGCTCGGTCGCCTTGGCGCCGTTGAAGTACATCCGTGTGATGGTCGGGTAATTGGCGAATAGTTCGGCAAAGTTGTTGGCCACCACGCTTTTCGGGTCAATCGCGGAGTCCGCGCTACCGCTGCGGCGGCACCTGTGCAGCACATCCCAGAGGGCGACACCGTGGGATCGCAGTGCGGCCAGCCGTGAGTCATACGGCGCGTTTGCGTCGAATCCGAAAAGCTCACTGGTGATTGGCCAGAACGCATTTCGCGGATTCGCGTAGTACTCTCCTGCCGCCAGCGATCGGGCGCTTGGAAACGAGCCCAGGATCAACACCTCGGCGCGGTCGTCGACGACCGGCGGGAATCCATGGAGAAGCGGAGCGTTCATCACTTCACATCATGACCCGTCGGCGTTGTACGTTGACCACGTGGACGACGGAGTCGACCCGAACATCAACGATCTGCTCGACGGACTCGAGGGCACCGCGCGCACGGAACGGGCCGAGCTCCTGGAGTGGCTGCTTGAGCAGGGCATCACCGCCGATGAGATCCGGGTGACCAACCCGCCATTGCTGCTGGCCACCCGCCACCTCGTCGGTGACGACGGCACCTACGTATCGACGCGAGAGATCAGTGAGAGCTACGGCGTGGACCTGCTGCTGTTGCAGCGCGTCCAGCGCGCCATCGGTCTGGCCAGAGTGGACGACCCCGATGCGGTCGTTCACATGCGCGCCGATGGTGAAGCCGCCGCATACGCTCAGCGGTTCGTTGAACTGGGCCTGAATCCCGATCAGGTGGTGCTCGTCGTCCGCGTGCTCGCCGAAGGTCTGTCGCATGCTGCCGAAGTCATGCGTTACACCGCGCTGTCGGCGATCATGCGCCCCGGAGCTACCGAGGTGGAAATCGCGAAAGCGTCCAAAGCGCTGGTGAGCCAAATCGCGCCGCTGCTCGGCCCGATGATCCAGGACATGCTGTTCATGCAGTTGCGGCACATGATGGAGACCGAAGCCGTCAATGCCGGCGAGCGCGCCGCCGGTAAGCCGCTTCCGGGAGCGCGCCAGGTCACCGTTGCCTTCGCCGACCTGGTCGGCTTCACTCGACTCGGCGAAGTGGTGTCGGCCGAGGAGCTGGGCCAACTTGCCGGCCGGCTGGCCGACCTTGCCCGCGATTTCACCGTGCCACCGGTGCGGTTCATCAAGACGATCGGCGACGCCGTGATGCTCGTCTGCCCCGATCCGGCGCCATTGCTGGATATCGTTTTGAAGCTTGTGGAAGTCGTTGATACCGACAACGACTTTCCCCGGTTGCGAGCGGGAGTGGCCTCCGGGATGGCGGTGAGCCGGGCCGGCGACTGGTTTGGCAGTCCGGTCAACGTGGCGAGCCGGGTCACCGGGGTGGCGCGCCCCGGTACGGTGCTGGTCGCGGATTCGGTCTGGGAGGCCGTCAGCGATACCGGCGAATTCCATGGGTCTTTCGCCGGTCCACGTCGTCTCAAGGGCATCAAGAATGAAGTCAGACTTTTCCGGATTCGCCGAGGCGACGACTCCGACGGCTCCCGCAACGGCAACTGACCCGCCTCTTCGCCGTTGAGCGCACGTTGCTACGGCCAGGGATATTTGCTGCGGGACGGACAAATAAGGGCAGGCCCGGGCGACTCTTGGGGGGCGTCTGACGTTGTCCTACGCGGCCGGCTTCTACCCCGTCTTCCGGCGCTTCGATCTGGTCGCTTCCGGGCCTGCTTCGCTACCAAAAATACAACGCCCGACGCCTCATATCAACGGTTTTCCCGTGCCGGGCGTGATCGTCGGTACCAGCGGACACGGCCTTCGCGTCAGCGCTTTTCGGGGTGGGATGGGCAGTCCTTCTGCCCTCCGCGACTGGCTTGGATGGGCAGCTTGCAGACCCGCGGAGGCACCGGCTCCCGCAGCGGTTCGATGTTCGCTGCCGGTGAACACAGTTCCATTACACGTGTAATAGTGTAATCATGTAATCATGAGGTCCCACCACATGCACGGGCGGCGGTACGGCCGCCCCGGGGGTTGGCAGCAAGCCCAGCAGCCCGATGCCAGCGGCGCCGCGGAATGGTTTGCCGGACGTCTCCCCGAAGACTGGTTCGACGGCGATCCCACAGTCATCGTCGACCGCGAAGAGATCACGGTCATCGGCAAGCTGGCTGAACCCGACAGCTCGGGGAAAGAAGAGAGCGAGGCCCGCGCAGAAGGCCGCGTGTCGCGGTTCCGCGAGGAAACCCGCTCCGAACGGATGAATATCGCCGACGAAGCGCAGGACCGCTACGGGCGCAAGGTTTCCTGGGGCGTCGAGGTTGGCGGCGAGCGAATTCTGTTCACTCACATCGCGGTACCTGTGATGACACGCTTGAAGCAACCGGAACGGCAGGTGCTCGATACATTGGTTGATGCTGGTGTCGCCCGGTCCCGTGCTGACGCACTGGCGTGGTCGGTCAAGCTGGTTGGTGAGCACACCGAGGAATGGCTGGCCAAGCTACGCAGTGCCATGTCCGCTGTCGATGATCTGCGCGCGCAGGGACCGGATCTTCAGCCTTAAGCCAACGCCGTAGTGCCGCCTCGACATTGGCGCACGCCAAGCAGGGTGGCCGCCTTGCTATTCGTTGCCGATTTTGGCAACGATTTTGTCGGTGATCTGGCCACCTTGATCGCTGATGTGATAGCCGCAAGCATTGACGTCGACGATCACATTGTTCGCCTGGCTCATCGCGCGCTGGCACTCCCACCCGTCGGCGCCCTCCTGGGTGTCCATCACCGTCATCTTCGGTGGACTGCCATTGATTTGCGCAAACGTCCACCTATATGTCTTGCCCTTGTTGGTGACGGTCACCATCTTGCCGGCGCAGCCTTTCCACTTGTCCGCCGCTGTCTGCATGAACGACTTGGCCTTGTCGGCGGACGGAAAGAGAATGACGGCTTGATTGACCCAGTGGTCGTAGTTGTCCCCGGGCTCGGAGGACACCAGTCCGCTCACTCCGGTATAGCCGGTGCCCGCGTACACCGGATCCTGGCTGGTATACAGCGCGCCCTGGCAGTCCGGCAATGACAGCGTCACCGGGGAGGTGTCCATCGACAGGATCGGCTTGCCGGGCTGGACGTTGGAAGACCCCATGATGGCGTCGATATCGGACGGGCTTAACAGAAGGGCGCTGAGACGCTCGGCCGGTATTGGCGGCGGCGGTGGCGGCGGTGGTGACGGTTTGATGGCAAGCCAGATACCCACGCCGGCGACGACGACAACGAGCACAACGGCGACGGCGGCGATGATCGGCCAGGGGTTGCGTTTGGGTTTTGCCGGGGGCTGATTCCATGGCGTTGGGCCGGAAAACTGTTGTGGCGGTGAGGCGCCCGGTGGCGGGCCGCCCCAGTTGCCGCTGCCGCCTTGGTAGTACTGCGGGGTGGGGGTGGGTTGGCTCGCGGCGGCCATGGGGCCACTGGTGGGACCCCAAGGTTGGCCGGTCTGCGAAGGCTGCGGCATCGGACCTGAACTGGGCCCAGAACTGGCCGGCCCGCCGTACGGCGTCGGCGAACTTTGTACGGGCGGCGGCGGCGTGTTGGCCGTCGGCACAGGCGGTTGGGAAGGGGCCATCGCGGTGCCCGCCAGGGTGGGCGGCGGCGCGACCTTCGAGCCCGCGGGCAGGGTGGCTTCCTGGCTGCGTCGCAGGATGTTGGCGGCGTGGTCTTGATCGGGGTCGCTGAGTGCTTCGTGGGCGGCCAGGGCCAGATCACCGGCGCTGGCGTAGCGGTCCTCGGGTTTTTTGGCCATGCCGCGCGCGATCACGTTGTCGAAGGCCTTGGGGATGCCCGAGCGCACGGCGCTGGGCTGGGGGATGGGGTCCATCAGGTGGGCGGTGACCAGTGTGCCGGCGCTGTCGGCTCGATACGGTGGGGACCCGGTCAATGCCTCATGTAGCACGCAGGTCAGCGCGTAGATG
>DATIOT010000422.1:0-4220 GCA_035472875.1 Mycobacterium sp. | reverse complement strand
CCGGACAGCGCCGTCGTCGGCGGCGCCTGGCCGACGGTGGTTGGCTGCTCGATGCGCAGGACTTTCCCGGCCAACGACTTGGGATCGGCGGCCATGGCCGGGTTACCCGCATCGCCGGTCAGCACGACCAGCGTGGTGGGGCTGGTGAAGATCAACGCTCCGGTGTTCCCGGTGGCACCCTTGGGGATCCCGGTCAGGATGTCCTTCGGGATGTCGCCGTCGGCGATACGGATCACCCGGTTGTCAGTGGGCGTGCTGACATAGGCGTACATCAGGCGGTCTTGTGTGTAGGTCGGCGACAGCACGATATCCATCAGGCCACCGTCGCCGGACGGGTCCACCGGGATGACCATCTTGACCTTCGGCTCGGCGCTGACGGAGATCTCCTTGACCGCCCCGGTGGTGCGCTCGGCGACCAACGCGGTTTTGCTGTCGGGTCCCATGATGAGGCCGCTGGTGCTCTCCAGACAGCCTTGCATCACCCCTGGAGCGGGGCACTGCTTGGGAAAAGGTGTCGCTGGCAGCGGCGGCGGCGGGGGAGGCGTCGAGCTGGGCTGAGGCCGAAGTTCCGGGTTCGTCGTGAAGGGCTGAGATTGGGCGTCGTTGAACCGTGCGCAGCCGCTCGATACCAGCATTGCCGCGCAGAGCGCAGCGAGCCCGTACCGAATCGACGGCCGTAGTCGCATGACCGACAGGCTACGGACATTGCGGGCACCGCCGCCACAGGCGTGCCGGTTGTTGCGTCTGGAAGCCCGTCGGTCCACCACCGTTTTGGAAGGCTGGCGGGGTCATTTAGGGTCGATCCGGGTCTTTTTTGCGGGCACAGTGCCGATTGTCGGGCGAAAGCGCCGCTCAAATCCCCGATTCAGGCCCAAATGCCCTTTACCCTGACACCCGTGACCAGTCAACCGAATGACGCACATTGGCAGCGGCCGGGCGAAGCCCCGGAGCCAACCCCGGCGCGCCCCGCCGCGGCGCGCCTGGTCGACCCCGAAGATGACCTGACGCCAGTCGGGTACCCGGGCGATTTTGGAGCCACCACCGTCATCCCGTACCAAGACCCAGGTCAGGCGGGTGGCCCCGGCGGGTCGACGTACAACGTTCTCGACCAGCAGGAGCCGTTGCCGTACGTCCAGCCGCAGTCGACTCCCCGCAACTCAGCGGCTGAACCTGCCGAGATCGATGCGAGCGAGGACAACGAGCGGCGGCAACCCGCGGTCGGCAGGCGCGGCACCCAGCATCTCGGTTTGCTGGTTTTGCGCGTGGGGCTTGGAGTGGTGCTGGGCGCTCATGGGCTGCAAAAGCTGTCCGGCTGGTGGGGCGGTCAGGGGGTGACCGGGCTCAAGAACTCACTGTCCGACGTGGGCTACCAGCATGCCGACATCCTCGCCTACGTGAGCGCCGGCGGTGAGCTCGTCGCGGGTGTGCTGCTGGTGCTGGGTTTATTTACCCCGGTGGCCGCAGCGGGCGCTTTGGCGTTTCTGATCAACGGTCTGCTGGCCACCATCTCGGCCCGGCCGCATTCGCACTCGTTCTCGTTCTTCTTGCCCGACGGGCATGAGTACCAGATCACCCTGATCGTCCTTGCCGTCGCGGTGATCCTCGCCGGACCTGGCCGCTATGGCCTCGACGCCCGCCGGGGCTGGGCACATCGCCCCTTCATCGGGTCATTTGTGGCCCTGCTCGCCGGCACCGCTGCCGGTATCGCCGTGTGGGTCCTGCTCAACGGGGTCAATCCGATCGCCTGATATTCCCCTACCGGCCTTTTATCGGTACGGATTGGGAACGCGCCCCGAGCTGGCTGCGGTAAGCAGCGGCAGCGTCGCGAAAGTGACCGCGGGCAATCGCAGCTCTGCACCGCTTTTAAGGCGGGCGCGTCCCCAGGAACCTCGGTGGAAGCGCAGCCCGTCGATGTCGTCCCAACCCACCGTCTGGCTCCCGAACAGGGTCCGTACTGTCACCCCCCGGTCGTCGGCGACGGTCCGGAGCCGGATGATCAACGCCGACAACAGCACCGGGATGACAAGCAGCGGCGCGGACGGCGGCCAGGCCAGCACCGGTATCAGCAATCCGAGGGTCAAGAATCCAACGGCGATGTGCGCGATCGGTGAAATTTTGATCACCACGGGCGAGCCGGCGGGTGTTGGGGCAGACGAACCAGTAGCCACCCGAGCATCATTTCACTCATCACCGGGGCTGCGATTCAGCGCCGACCGTGCGCTCACAAATTGCGCCGGCGTTGCGGCCGGCGGTACCGGATTTGACGGTTGAGCTGTGCGAAGACTACCGTCGGGGGCTATGGAAACCGGAATGCTCGTAGTAATTAGTCGGCGCGTTGGTGGCTGACTACCTCTTCGGCATTTGAAGCGATCCAGCGCCAGCGCGCCAACCCTCGTGCAGCAGATGAGCTGACGGGGGTTTTTTCTTGCGTAGTTACGAAAACTCCATAGCGAATGACGACCAAGAGGACGATGACACAGTGAGCGCACCCACCAAGCCAAAAACACCGGCTTCCAAGCCGGGGTCGCGGGACGCGGCCACCGGCGTGCCGGACACCGCAAAAGCTCCGGCGCCCCAGCCGAAACGCGTTGCACCGGAGCAACTTACCGGCGCCCAGTCGGTGATCCGGTCGCTGGAGGAACTCGACGTCGAGGTCATCTTCGGAATTCCCGGCGGCGCTGTGCTGCCGGTCTATGACCCGCTGTTCGACTCGAAAAAGCTACGCCACGTGCTGGTTCGCCACGAGCAGGGCGCCGGACACGCCGCCAGTGGTTACGCCCACGCCACCGGCAAGGTCGGGGTCTGCATGGCGACGTCGGGTCCGGGCGCCACCAATCTGGTGACCCCGCTGGCCGATGCGCAGATGGACTCGATACCCGTGGTCGCCATCACCGGGCAGGTCGGGCGTGCGTTGATCGGCACCGACGCCTTCCAAGAGGCGGATATCTCGGGTATCACGATGCCGATAACCAAGCACAACTTCCTGGTCCGCTCTGGCGACCACATTCCTCGGGTGCTGGCCGAGGCGTTCCACATCGCGTCTTCGGGACGCCCGGGCGCCGTGCTCGTTGACATCCCCAAGGACGTGCTGCAAGGGCAATGCACGTTCAGCTGGCCCCCGCGCATGGATCTGCCCGGTTACAAGCCGAACACCAAACCGCACAACCGGCAGGTCCGTGAGGCCGCCAAGCTGATCGCGGCCGCGTGCAAACCGGTGCTTTATGTCGGCGGTGGTGTCATCCGCGGCGAGGCCACCGAGCAGCTACGAGATTTGGCCGAACTGACCGGTATCCCGGTGGTCACCACGCTGATGGCGCGCGGCGCCTTTCCGGACAGCCATCGGCAGAACCTCGGCATGCCCGGCATGCACGGCACCGTCGCCGCGGTGGGAGCGCTGCAGCGCAGCGACTTGTTGATCGCACTGGGCACCCGCTTCGACGACCGGGTCACTGGAAAGCTCGAGTCGTTTGCGCCTGCGGCCAAGGTCATCCACGCCGACATCGACCCGGCCGAGATCGGCAAGAACCGGCATGCCGACGTGCCGATCGTCGGTGACGTCAAGGCCGTTATCACCGACCTCATCGCGATGCTGCGGCATTACGACACTCCGGGCAAGATCGACATGACCGACTGGTGGCGATACCTGGATGAGGTTCAGTCCACCTATCCGCTGAGTTACGGGCCGCAGAGCGACGGCAGCCTGAGCCCGGAATACGTCATTTCCACGCTGGGTTCCATCGCCGGCCCCGACGCCGTCTACGTCGCCGGTGTCGGTCAGCACCAGATGTGGGCCGCGCAGTTCATCGGCTACGAGAAGCCGCGTACCTGGCTCAATTCCGGCGGGCTGGGCACCATGGGTTTCGCGATCCCGGCGGCCATGGGCGCCAAGATCGCTCGCCCCGAAGCGGAGGTGTGGGCGATCGACGGCGATGGCTGCTTCCAGATGACCAACCAGGAGCTGGCCACCTGCGCGATCGAGGGCGCGCCAATCAAGGTGGCGCTGATCAACAACGGCAACTTGGGCATGGTGCGGCAGTGGCAGAGCCTGTTCTATGAGGAGCGCTACTCGCAGACCGACCTGGCCACGCACTCACACCGCATCCCGGACTTCGTGAAGCTGGCCGAGGCGCTGGGCTGCGTCGGATTGCGTTGCGAGCGTGAAGAAGACGTCATTGACGTGATCAACCAGGCGCGGGCGATCAACGACCGCCCGGTGGTGA
>DATIOT010000421.1:0-2207 GCA_035472875.1 Mycobacterium sp. | reverse complement strand
GTCAGCCTCACCGAGCTCGGCCAGGCGCTCGCGCAGCTTTGCCTTCCGGTGCTCGACCGCCTCGACCATAAATTCCGGCACCGGCTGGTCCCGGTACAGCGCCAACTCGCGCTCGATCGCGGCGAGCTCCTCGGCCTTGTCCATGGCCCGGTTATACTGTTGCTGCCGAGGCAACGTCTAGACCACCAGGCGGCGCTCTTGCGCCAGGATCGAGACGTCCATCAGCTGGAAATCGCCCGAGTTGGACGTCATCGTAAAGCCGATGCCAACCCCTATGTTGTCAGGAACGCGCGACCGACCCCAGCCGATCAGACCGGCGGTCTGCGTGTACGGCCCCTGCGTGACCGCGCCGGTGGTGTTGTCGGCATCGATCGTGAAGTTGAGCGTCGTGTTGGTGTTGGCTTGCCAGTACGCGTAAAGCTGCATCGCTTTCTTTTCGAACTGGATGCCGGGCCGGGTGTGCAGCTTGGAGCGCAGCGTGACCTGGCGGGTGGTCGTTGCGGTCTGGAACAGCGGGAAGAGGTGGGTCCGGCTGGTGTCCAGACCCCACGCGGTGATCGTGCTGCCCCATTCGTTGGTCCGGACCATCGCCAGCGTCGAGCTTTGCGATGCCGTCCACCAGCGCCGACCGTCCCACATCAACAGCGCGTTGCGCGCCGACCCGGTGATCGGGTCGATGATCGGCATGAGCAACATAAAGACATGCACGCCGAAAACCTCGGCGATAGCCGAGCTCGGCGGCAGGTTCGGGTTGATGTTGCCCTGGCCGGTCTGGAAGACCCCGTCGAGCGGCGTGCTGATCTTTTGGACCGCACCGCCGTAAATCGCGTGGATGCCAAACGGGTTCGCCATGATGACCGCTCTGCTATAGACCTCGACTGACGGGTTCCACGGCGAGCCGATCTGCGGGTCGATGTTCTGGTTGCTGAAGGTCGTCGTCGCGGGCGCGCCACTGGTGGTCACGCCTGAGATGGCGTTGACGCTCGAATCGCCGGCCAGGTAGAGGAACCCGTTCGACTGGCGCAGGTTCGACCACTCGTATTTCAGTACCGACTCGGTCGCGGGAAAGACAAACCCGCCGTCGCCCGGAGAGAAGTTCGTCGCCGAGCCCGGCGCGGTGCCAAAGGTCTTGACCTTGATCGGGGTCGTCGTCACCCAGATGCGCCCCTGGTACGATTCGATGGCGTGTCCGGAAACCCCGAACGGCATCAACCGAACCGTCGCGCTGGCGACGCCGCCGCCGCTGAAGCCTACGAGTACCGAACCGACGGTGTTGTACCCCGTCCCGGTAAACCCAGCGCCTACCCCGTGCCCGAAGTCGAGCCCCGTCACCTGCCCGGAGCTATTGATGATCGCGGTCGCCGATGCGCCGCTGCCGGTGACGGAGAGAAAAAAGACCTGGGGGGCGTTGAGATACGGACCACCGCCGCCGGCATTGATGGTCGCTGAATTGATGACGCCGTTGTCGAGCGTCCCCGTCGCGATCAAACCGGTGCCGCCGCCACCGACGGTGTGGATCACCGGCGCTGTATAGTTCGCGCCGCAGTCGACCATCGTGATCGCCGTGATCGTCCCCGCCGAGAGCCCGGTCACGATCGCCTGCGCGCCGCTGCCGGTACTGTCGGTGATGGTGATCCCGGGGATGGCGGTAAAGCCGCTCCCACCGTTCTGGATTTGGATGCCGACGACAGCGCCGTTGACGACGGCGGCGATGCCCCACGCCGTGGTCGGCCCGCCGCCGCCCGAGAAGGTCAGTAGGATCTTTTGCGGATCCTGAGCGATGTCGTAGCCAGACCCCGCCGCCGTCGCCGTGACGGTCGCGACGGCACCGTTCTCGATTGTCGAGGTGAACGCCGCGCCGGTGCCGCTGCCGCCTCGGGGCGTAATCGTCGGCAGCGAGGTGTAATCTCGGCCTCCGTCGAGGATATCGATCTCGGGGCCGAGGCTGCCCGCGCCAAACAGGGTCGCCCCGTCCCACACCCAGTAGGCGTTCTGGCTCTGCTCGGTGGAGATGCACAGCAAGTCGGTGCCGAACTGCCGGACACCGGGATTCGTCTGAGCGGGCAGGTTAAACGTGCCGGGCGGGGCGATCGTCGTGACCGCGCTCGGAGCGAATATTTTGTAATCCTGCGCGCTGCCGTCATCGAGAAACACGATCGCGTGCGGGCCGTTGTTCACGATCATCGACGCCAAGCCGTAGAACTCAA
>DATIOT010000420.1:0-2983 GCA_035472875.1 Mycobacterium sp. | reverse complement strand
CGGGCGCCAGCGGTTTGGGTACGGTCGCCGGGTCGACCCCATCGGGCACTGCCGCGGAGGTGACGAAGCCCATTACGGCCGCGCCTTGGGAGTAACCGCTGAGCACCATTTTGGTCTGTGGGCAGCTTGCCGCCGTGGACTCAACGCGGGCGCCCGCGTCTCTAATGCCGTCGAGGCCGGTGGACCACTCCTGGGTGGCCGGGTAATTGATCGGATATACGTCCATCGACTTTCCGCCAATGCGCGGGCGCAGGGAGTCGACGAATGCCTGTCCGGTCGGGCCAACGCCGGGGTCCTCGCCGGTACCGCGGGCGAACAACACCTCCACGTCGGGGCACGGCTGGGCGGCCGCGGGTGGCGCAGCAGAGGCAGAAACGACCGAAGCGCTAATAGCCGACGCTGCGACTACAGCAGGACCAAGAACACGAGTGAGGAGACCGGCGATCATGGTGCAATATTTTCCCATCCAAGCTCATCCCAAACCTGTGAGTTTCCAGAGACGTTAGTAATTATTCCCCCATACCCCAGCGATATCCGCAACCGACGCGCGTGTCCGGCCGCGTTGAGGCATGACGTCCTGCACATGAACACTAGCGGTGTGCCTCGTGCCGTGGTCAGCCAATCACCTGATCTTGAACCGGAACTGGCAGCCCAGGACCGCATCTCGGCTGCGACCTGCGGCCAAACATGTTGGTGGCCAGCTCAATACCCCTGACGCCCGCGAGCAGGCGCAGAATCGCACGCGCGCGCCCCGCGAAGTGCGATTCTGCGTCTGCTCGGCCGGAGGTTTCTGTCGGTGGGGCTGCGTACGTTTCGCGCATGAGTAAGTCCAGGGCGAGCTCGGGTGGCGGGTTCGGTGCGTTGTTGGGGCTGATGCTGATCATCTGGGTCATCGTCAAGCTCATCTGGTGGATTCTTGGGGCGGCGATTCTCGTCGGGCTGTACTTCGTGGTGCGGGCGATCGTGCGCGAGAGCCGCAGGCGCGCCGATCTCAAAGCGGCCCATCGGGACGCGCTCGCCGCTCGCGCCGACCAGCAGCACAAGTGGGTGCTGCAAGGCGACGACCGCGGGATTTACGGCGTCGAAGGGGCCGAACTCATGCACTACCTGTATCCGGCCACGGGTCAGGTAAAGCGGCTCAACCGGGGGCGATAACGGGCTAATTGTTAACATCGCGCGATGAGCGATCCACCGGCGGCAGACAGGTGCGGCCGGCTGCGAGCTGTTTCGCGGCGCGATCTCTTGAAATTTGCCGGAGTCACGCCGACAGTGCTGAGTGTGGTGACGCTCAATGCCCCAGCCGCGGCCGCCGGAATCGCCGGCATGGCCGTCTTCCTCGACCCAGGCCACAACGCCGTGAACGACGCCTCGACAACCCGACAAGTCCCCAACGGTCGGGGCGGCACCAAACCATGCAACGCGTCCGGCGCCGCCACCAACGACGGCTATGCTGAGCACGCACTCAACTGGGAGGTCGTCCAGCTGATCAATGCTTCGCTCACCCAGATGGGCGTTCGCACCCAGCTGTCGCGGAGTGACGACAGCTCCGTTGGACCCTGCGTCGACCAACGCGCCGCACTGGCCAACGCGATGCACCCCGACGCGATCGTGAGCGTCCACGCCGACGGTGGCCCCCCGTCCGGCAGCGGATTCCACGTGAACTACTCGAGCCCGCCGCTGAACGACGTGCAAGCCGGCCCCGCCGTGCAGCTGGCGCACACCATGCGCGATGCCCTGCTTCAGGCCGGCTTCCAGCCCGCCAACTACATCGGATCCGGCGGCCTATACGGCCGCGACGACCTCGCCGGCCTGAACTTCGCCGAGTACCCGGCAATCCTTGTCGAACTCGGCAACATGAAAAACGCGGACGAGGCCGCCCGGATGCAAAGCCCCGACGGTCGGGCAAAGTACGCCGCGGCCGTCACGCAGGGGATAACCGCGTATCTGAGCGCCAAGGCCCCGGCCGGCTAGCAGAACGGGGCCCGTTGACAGCAAACGGTGTGGTGCCGGATTGTCAACGGAAATGCCGGGTATCAGGCGCTGGTTAACTCGCACTCATGCCGCCAGGGTGAGTGCGATTGTCGCACTGCTGGCCGTGATGACCGCGATCGTCGCGCTGACCGCTGTCTTTACCTATCGTCATGTCGCCGCTCCGCGATCCTCGCCGCCGACCCGAGTGCCGCCGCCTTCGCCGGTGACTACGTCGTCGGCACCGAACGACCTGGCCGCGGAGTTCGCTCAATTAGCGAACAGCCTGCACGCCAAGATGGGTGTGGCCGTCAGCGCCGTCGGCGACGGGCAAACCCCGATGACGTGGGGGGACTGGGACGAGGGGCGCCAGTTGCGATCCAAAGAACCCGGCGAACTTCCTCATGCAATGCGGCGGTGACGGGTCGAATCCTTGGATCAAATGCACCGGGGGGCAAGAGGCGGTTGTGTTCCTGTGGTAGCCGTGATTGCTGAGTGCTAGAGCAGTTGGGCAACGGTGGTCACGACGATTAGCACCACCACGGCCGATCCGGTGATGTACACCGCGCGGCGAGGTGTGATCCGTGACGGGATTGGCCGCTGCCCCAGTGTCCGTTGGCGTTGCAATGCGATCACGTAGCTACACAACGCCGCAGCGCCTGCCAAGGCGGCGGGTATAAATCGCGGTGCCCCCGCGGCGCCGTGCCAGTCCTTGATCGTCAGCAGCACGCCGTTGACCAGGAACGCGAAAGACGTTCGGGTCCACGCCAGGATCGTCCGTTCCGCCGGGAGACTGCTGGCCCGCGGGTCGCCTGCGGTCGACCCGGTCAACCCGCAACCGCCTTGAGGATTACCAAGCCGAGCGCGATGATTCCGACCAAAGTCAGACCCACCGCGAGGTAGACCGGTGACGGGTGACGGGGCAGTGGGGCGCCGCGGCGCATGGCGCGATCCGCCTGCTGCCAGCGCAGCAGCCCCATTCCGCTGGTGAGAATTGCCAGCACCGCGAGCCCCA
>DATIOT010000419.1:0-1818 GCA_035472875.1 Mycobacterium sp. | reverse complement strand
CCGATCGCCGTTAGAACCAGTCGTCATCGTCAGAGGGCGGCGGGCTCGGCCAGCGGTCAAGCGCGAAGGCGATCAGGCCGATGGCGACGGCGAGGGCGAGCGGCAGGTAGACGGCAGTCATTTCGGGCGGCGGCTTGTTGCCATTGCCGCCAAACAGGTTCTTCACCCCGGCGATCAGGGCGATCCCGGTCAGCACCCAGTGAAGAGGCAAGCATGAACGGGCGCGCGCTGATCTTTCTGCCTGACGAACCCCACGGCAAGCTGCTGGAGGTTCTCACCGAGCAGCCGACGTTGCAGTTGATGCGCGACGCGGTCGGCGGCGACCTCGAGCTCGTCCCAGGCTTTGACAAGTTCACCAGCCGGTCGTCTTGCGTGTAGCCGAGCACGTACCAGTCATCGTCGTGGTCGTCAGTGATGACGCAGCCCGGCGGGTATTCGCGGATCAGCGCCTGCACCGACGCCGGGCGCGAACCCACCCACTCCCGCAGCGCTGCCGGTGCGGCGCGCTCACGCGGGCGTAACCGGCGCGCCGCCATTTACTGCACCTCCGCCGGGGCGACGAGGACGTCGCAGATATACCCGCCGCACTCGTTGCAGCTGATCTGTATGACCCCGGTGAAGACGTGGTAGGACATCGCCAGCCCGGCGTAGCGGTGGCACTGGGGAATAAGGTTCATCACCGGGTGATCGCGGTGGTCGCACGCGGGGTTGTCGCACCGCATCGTGGATAGCTGCTGCTGGGTCATCAGCATGGTGATGCCGCCTTTCTCAAAGATTGTCGATCGCCTGCTCGATATGCCGCTCGCGCAGCTGGATCAGCCGGGTGTCGCGCAGCGTTACCGGCGCTGGCACCACCACCACCCCAAGATCCCGCGCGGCGTCTTGGATTAGCTCTGCCGCGACAACCGCAGGCTCCACGCGCCGGCAATCGCGCCGCTGGGTAGCACCATCCTTTAGGGCAAGAACAGGTCATCGCCGTTTCCCCTTCAGCAATGCGTTCGCCTTCCGCGTGCGCTCTCCCTCCGACATCGATGCGGTAAACCCGGCGTGCACCTCAGCCGGCGCGGTGCGGTAAATCTCGCCGTTGTGCTTGCCGATGCTGAGCCCCACCGGCACCCCGTCTTCGGGCCGGCGATAGCGAAACAGCACCGCCGCGCCCCCGTCGATCGCCGCCAGGACGACGGCTAGCACCGGCTGCTTGAGGTAGGCCTCCTCAAACCCCGGCGCGGCCCACATTTGGATGGCGGGCACGTCGTGCAGCTCGCCTGTGGTGGCGTCGCGCAGCCGAAAAAGGTCGGGTTCCGGACCAACCACAACGCCACAGCGATCAGGCCTGAGCTCATCGTCCCACCCCTCCAGCCCGTACTGGCAAGACCACCTCCGGCAGCTGCTAGGCCTGTCGGCGTAGATGCCACACCCCGGGACCCACGGGAACCCGCGCTCATGCCGGCAGCGCTCAAACGGCTTGAGACCGATCTCGGCGACCCCGGGGAGGTGACAGCACGCGGTGCACCCGGCGCACGGTTTGACCGGCTTAGGGGCGACCGCCTCGCCATAGCGCTTGATCCAGTCGGGATAGTCGCGCGAGTCCATGCCCGCGACGTTAAAATGATGTTGCCACAGACGCAACGGCAAAGACGCGCGAGTCGACCCTACCCCGTATCGCCCGCCTCGGCCTCGATCGCCGCTAGTGCCGCTGCGAGCGCCGCCAGCGCGTCCTTTTGCTCGGCGACCCCTTCTATCAGCAGCCGGCGCAACTCACCTACCACACCCGCCGGGATTGGCGCGGCAGCCGATTGCCAGCGGCGGATCGTCAGG
>DATIOT010000418.1:0-5961 GCA_035472875.1 Mycobacterium sp. | reverse complement strand
GAATCCTGTGGCAAGTCGCCGTCAACGACGGCGGTCACCATCAGCTGGTTCAGCGTGATCGCGCCTTTGTGATTATCGAGGAACGCCGTATCGGAGGCGTCGCGACCGGTGGCTATGCGCACCAAGGTCTGCCGCGGCGCTAGCAGCGTCGCATCGACCACCCGCCAGTGCCCCTCAACGAAAGCCTCGGCGACCGCGTGGAAGTCCATCGGATACACACCCGGCGCGTACACGGACACCAAGCGGGCCGGGACGTTGACCGCACGCAGGAGCGCCACCACCAGATGCGCGTAGTCGCGGCACACACCTTCGCCGGCGAGCATCGTCTCTACCGCCCCGTCGATCGGATCGCTGGAGCCGGGCACATAGTTCAGCCTGGTACCCACCCACGAGCTCACGTGCTCCAGCAGATTCGCCGAATCGCCGTCGTTGCCGAATTCGGTTGCGGCAAAACCATAGAACTTATCGGCCTCGGCGTAGCGGCTGGGCCGCAGATACATCGACTGGTCGTATTCGGTTACCGGAGCCGGGTCGGTCTGACCCACGATGGTCGCCGCGTAGTCGACCTTCAGTGTGCCCACGGCTGCGTCGAACTTATGGATGCGGTTGCCGTGCACACCGCTGACTTCCAAGGGCCGGATTGGCCGTCCGTTCAAGACGAAGCGCAGCGACTCGAAGACCTCAGCGCGCGGATGCGGTGCAACGGCAATCTGAAACTCGAGCGTCGAGGCCGCGGTGATTTCGACCTCGATATCGGCGCCCACTTCTCGTCTCATAGCGCGATAATGCGCCTGTCGTCCCGGATTCGCCAGCCGTGCGACGGTGCCAATGGACCAATCGTTGGTCCGCAGGATCGTTTGTCGTTCCTCTCATCGCTGCCCACCGAGCGGCATCAGCGACGATCCACCTGTACGCCGGGAAGTTTCTGGGCGAGGTCGTCGGGGCCGCGGCGGCACATCGGCCAGCGCGCCGCAGCGGTCGAATCGGCGCCGCAGAGTCAGCGCCTGAGTGCGGCTGCCTCGGCTTGCCGAGTCTGCGGTCACGGCGCCGAGGCGGTCAGCTCGGTGACGTGGCCGCGGATTTGGACAGCGGTGACGGGAAGCGAGGGCTGATCCGCACACCGTCCAGCCATGAGGTGAGTTCATCGGCCCGGCGCTGCAGGGCACGCCTCGCGTCACGACCGGGGTCTTCGGTCAGCTGCAGCTGGACGCGAGCGCTGTCATCTTGGTGCCAGCCGCCCACCACGCGTCCGTTGCACCACGCGGTGGGGCCGGCGTTGCCGTTCCTGTCGAAAACTTGGGCACGATGTTCGCCGAGATACCAATCGCGCTGAAACCAGCCCATTGTGGTGGCGTCCAGACCCGGCAACAGCGCGCACCACGACGGCACGTCCGGTTCGTCCTCGAGGTCGTCCGCCAGCGCATAGCCGGGACTGCCGTGCAGGTCGACTTCCACCGCGCCGATGTCGGTTAGGGCCCTTCGGACCGAGGTCAGCGTGGTGCCGAACCACCACTTAATGTCTGCGGCGGTGGCGGGCCCGAACGCCCGCAGCCACCGGCGGGTCAGCTCGGCTTGCGCGGCTTGAGCGTCCTGGGTGGTGCTCAGCTTGCCGAGCCACTCCGCGGTGGTGGCCCAACGCGGTCTTGATGTGGTCCAGGGTCCGTCATTGGGCCCGCGGACGATATCGCCGCGCGCCGAGAGCACCGTCAGCACCCGTGGAGCGAGCGGAACCGCACCGCCCCAACGCTTTCCGGGTGCCGGATCGTAGGTTCCGGCCAGTTCGGGCAGCGCGACCCGCAGCTCAGTGCTGTTGGCAGGCCCGTGCTCACTCAGATGGCGCAACACCGCCGCGCAGGCCTGGTCCAGCCAGTGGTCGCCATCTGTGGCCACACCGGCCTTGTGTATATCAGCGGCCAGCCGGCGTCGTTCGTTATCGGCAACCCGGTCGCTGGCCGCCGACTGAATCATTACCAGGTCATCGGTGTTCACTAACCACAGCGTCCGTCGCATCGCCAGATGTCTTACCGCAGAACGCTTCTGGTACAGCTCGAGCTCCAGGTGTGCGGTGCTGAAACCGGAGCACCGCACCCACAGGGACAAGTACGGAGTCGCGGGGTCGGTGGCATGCAGTCCCACTAGTCCGGCGGTAACCGTGGTTATCGGCTCCAAGCCGGGTGCTGAGAGAAAGTGCCTGCGCGCCAGTCGGTTCCGCCGCTCTTCGACACCGAATTTTCGCGTCGGACTGGCCACCGCCGCTTAACTCTCATCGGAGTGCATCGACTCCCGGATCTGCGCCAAACGCTCGGCCGCGGCGCGCTGGCGCCCTTCGTATTGCTCCTCAACGGCCTGGCCTTCAGGAGTCTCGGCGTCGAGTTCCGTGGCGCCCAGGGCCGTCGCGAAGCGGGATTCGATCTTCTCGCGGACCGATTCGAATGTGGGCACGCCCGCGCTGTCGTATCCAGGGTCGGGGTGGGGGGTGTTAGGAATTTCTGATGCGTCGGGCATTAATCCTCCTCAGTCACGCTGTCGATCGAAATAGCGCGCCATCTGCTCCCAGTACACCAGAGTCAGCGTCATCTGCACCGCGGTTGCGATCGCCGCGGCTGTGAGTCGATGCCGACGGGCGGCGACGACAGCGGTCAGCGAGGCCGCGGACGTCAGTGCGCTAACCGCCATGGCCGCATCTCGCGGTCGACGGCTGATCCACAGTTCCTCACCCAGCATTGCCCGAGTTGACCAGGCGCGATGATGTCGCGGCTTGCCGAAGATGAATGGATTGACCGCCAGCCACACCGCGATCAACACCGCATGGCTCCATCGCCGCGTCCATGCCGGCATGAGCATCAATGGTGTGCTCGCCCAGCGCGTCCACGCGCTCCACGGATTGCAGTGCCGCGCAAATAGCGCACGCCGAAAGCGCGCAACAGGTAGCACTAGCGGCTACCTCATCGCGGCGTGGGAATGCTCGGCCGGGACCACCGGGCCGGCAAGCACGGAGGGAGCCGACGCGCCGGGCAACGCAGTCCGCGGAACGCCCGGAGTTCCCAACTGGCCGGCCAGCCATGGAAGTGCGGCCGCGAAGGCCCTGTCCGCGAATGGCCAGTCGTGCTTGCCCGGCTGGGGGAGCACCGCGCAGTCGATGCCGTTGGCACGACCAAGCGCGCAGAGCGAATAGGCAGCCGCTGTTTGATTGCTCGGGTTGGCGGCAGCGTCGCGAGCGGCGAGACGTATTGAGCCGGTGTCTGCGATTGCGAAGTCGCGGCGTGGTGTCGGCGGGCCGTCCGAAGAGATCGCGAACCACCCCGCCACTTCGCCGTAATAGCCGTGCCGGTTGATCACGGTGGTCGGGTCGAATGCCGCCCAGGCTTCGGCGTTTCCGCCGAACAGCCTGGCGATGGTTTGCGCCTTGTTCCCTGCATTCGGGAAGAAGTCGCCGGCGACGTCGACGAACGCGCTGAACATCTCGGGGTGCATGACGGTCAGATCCACGGCGCAGGTCCCGCCCATGGACCAGCCCGCAATGCCCCAAGTGGAGCGGTCAGGGCTGACGCCGAAGTTCGAGATCATGTAGGGAACAACGTCTTTGGTCAGATGGTCGGCCGCGTTACCGCGAACCCCGTTGACGCATTCGGTGTCGTTGTTGAAGGCTCCTCCGGAGTCCACGAACACCAGAACGGGTGCTTTGCCGTGGTGTGTGGCCGCGAAGTCGTCGATCGTCTTGACCGCGTTGCCCGCGCGCGTCCAGTCCGCGGGGGTATTGAACTGCCCGCCGATCATCATCACCGTCGGCAGCTGCGGCGGCGGGCTACTGGCGAACCATTCGGGCGGCAGGTACACCAGTTCCCCGCGATGTTTGAAGTGTGAGGCGTCCGCCGGGATCACTACCGGTACCACGCTGCCGTGTGCGGGCCGGGTTCGTTTGTTGGCCATCGCAGTGATGGTGGCCTTGTCGGTCTGATCGGGCAGCGGACCGGAGGTGAGTTGGTTCCACGCGGACTGCACTGTGGGGAAGTAACCGACCCACAGGTTGAGCATCAGCGTCGCGCTGAGCAGGCATAGCGGCACGGACACAAGCGCCGCGCCACGCCGCCAGCGGCGCGCACTACGCCAGCCCAGAATCAGCACCGCTGCCGCCAGACCTGTAAACGCGATCCAGAGCCACAACGCCGGCGGCGCGGGTTCATCGGACAGACCGCGATCGACGATGTACCAGTGCGTCCCATAGGCCGCAACACCGCCGACCACGGCGGCCGCCGGCAGCCACACCATCCGCCAGCGCCGCGAGCGCCAGCCGACAGCCAGCGCCAGCACGATCGCGGTAATCACCTGGACTGTGATGGGCACCCAGCCATGCATCAGCGAGATGTGACCAGTCGCCAAAAACTGCGCCATGGCATAGGGCGTCGACGCTGTCACATGGTCCATTGTGATCGATTGTTAACCATCCCGGAACATATTTAACGAATGTTCGCTGTGCACTAGCTGGGACCCTCGACCCCCATTAGTGGGGCTTGGCCAGCGGGAATGGCAGTGTTTCGCGGATACTGCGACCAGTTAAGAGCATGACGAGGCGATCGATGCCCATTCCAAGCCCGCCGGTGGGCGGCATCGCGTATTCCATGGCTTCCAGGAAGCCTTCGTCGAGCTGCATCGCCTCGGGGTCTCCGCCGGCGGCCAACAACGATTGCTCATGCAGACGGCGCCGCTGCTCCACCGGGTCGGTGAGCTCGCTGTAGGCGGTGCCCAGCTCGACGCCCCACGCCACCAGGTCCCACCGCTCGGCGACGCCGCGTTGACTGCGGTGCGGCCGAGTCAGCGGCGACACTGAAGTCGGAAAGTCGATATAGAACGTCGGTTGCTCGGTCCGGTCCTCCACCAGGTGCTCATACAGCTCCAGCACCACCGCGCCGGCGTCCCAATGTGCCCGATACGGAATGTGCGCGGCGTCGGACAGCTTGCGCAGAGCGGCCAGGGAGGTGTCGGGGTCGATGTGTTCTCCGAGCGCTTCGGACACCGCGTTGTACACGGTCTTCACCGGCCAGATGCCCGAGATATCGACCGGTTCGAGACGGGCGTCGGTGCCGTGGGGCCCAGCGTCAGTGCGCGGCCGCAACACGGTCTGCTCGCCGTTAGCGGCTTGAGCGGCGTTCTGGATGAGCTCACGGCAGCCGTCGATCCACACTGTGTAGTCGGCATGCGCCTGGTAGGCCTCCAGCAACGTGAACTCCGGATTGTGGCTGAAGTCCACACCCTCATTGCGGAAGGCCCGGCCCAGTTCGAACACCCGCTCCACGCCGCCGACACACAACCGCTTCAGGTAGAGCTCCGGCGCGATGCGCAAGAACAGGTCCATGTCATAGGTATTGATGTGGGTGACGAACGGCCGGGCAGTGGCTCCGCCGTGGATCTGCTGCAGGATCGGGGTCTCGACTTCGATGAACCCCTTGGCGAACAGCGTTTCCCGGACCGAGCGCAACACGCTGCTGCGGGCCGTGATCAGGCTACGTGACTCAGAATTGACGGCCAGGTCGACATAGCGGGTCCGCACCCGCGTCTCCGGGTCGGTCAACCCCTTCCACTTATTTGGCAACGGCCGCAGGCACTTACCGATCATCCGCCAGTCGCGCACTATCAACGAGCGGGTTCCGTTTTTGCTAAAGCCCATGTGGCCGGTCAACTCGACCAGGTCACCCAGATCGATGGCCGCGGTGAAAACGGCAGTGCGACCGCACTCCAGGCGTGAATTGTCCAGCAGCACTTGCATTTCGCCCGACCAGTCGCGCAACTGGGCGAACAGCACGCCGCCGAAGTCGCGTATCCGCAATATCCGGCCGGACACCGAGACGCTGTCCTGGTCGCCGGCGTCGAGCGCCTGGGCGACTGTGTGACTGGGCGGAGAGCCGACGGGGTAGGCGTCAATGCCGTTGCGGCGCAGTGTCCTCAGCTTGGTCAGGCGCACCC
>DATIOT010000417.1:0-5031 GCA_035472875.1 Mycobacterium sp. | reverse complement strand
GGCCTCGCCGTTGCGACGGATAAAGGGTCACCGGCTCAGCGGGGAGCCAGTGAATTTGTCGGGGTTGGCGATATCCCATAGCGCGCAGACCTTTCCGTCGCGCACCGTCATGGCCATGATCCGCGGACACATCTCCCGGTACCCCTCACTGGCGGGGCAGCCCGCCGTGTAGATGCCGAGTTCGCCATTGACGAACCCCAGCTGATACGCCGTAAACATCGACGGGCCATAGCGTTGCGCTAGACCGAACATAAACCGGACCACCTGGTCCGCCCCGTGGATAACCTGAACTGCCGTGGGCGCCTTGCCATTCGAATCGCCGGTGAAGGTCACGTCCGGATGCAACAACGCCACCACGGCTTCCAGGTCGCCGGCGGCCATGGCGGCCATCAGCAGGCCGACCACCTCGTTGTGCGACGGATCGGGTTTCGGCGGCGGCTGCGCTGCGACGGCCTTGCGGGCCCGCGACGCCAGCTGCCGGGCGGCGGGCTCGTTGGTTCCCAGCACCTCGGCCACTTCCGCGAACGGCACGGTGAACCCGTCGTGCAGCACGAACGCGACCCGCTGATCGGGACTGAGCCGCTCCAGCACCACCATCGCCGCAAACCGGGCATCCTCCCGGGCCACCACGGCAGCCAGCGGATCCTCGCCTGGCGAACCTGCCAAACCGGTGACCACCGGCTCGGGCAGCCAATTGCCCGCATAGGTCTCGCGACGGTGCGCCGCCGACCGCAACTTATCCAGCCCGAGCCGGCTCACCACGGTGGTCAGCCAGGCCCGTAGGTCGGCGATCGGACCGCCGGTGCCCGCCGAGTCCCAGCGCAACCAGGCTTCCTGGACGATGTCCTCGGCATCGGCAACGGTGCCGGTCAGCCGGTAGGCCACCGCCATGAGATGCGGCCGCAGGGCCTCGAACTCGGTGACCTGCGTTGAGGTCATGCCCCGAGCCTAGCGTTACGCTCGCTGACAATATGAGTCAGAACCTGTCAGCCAAGGCCGACCGCCACCTGTGGGGCCATTTCGCCCGGCACGGCCCGGGCATCACGCCGCCGATCATCGCTCGCGGTGAGGGCGTGACCATCTTCGATGACCACGGCAAGAGCTACTTGGACGCGCTGTCCGGATTGTTCACTGTGCAGGTCGGTCACGGCCGTACCGAACTGGCCGAGGTCGCGGCCCGCCAGGCCGGCACTCTGGCGTTCTTCCCGCTGTGGGGATATGCCACCCCTACCGCGATCGAGCTTGCCGAGCGCCTCGCGCGCTACGCCCCGGGCGACCTCAACCGGGTGTTCTTCACCACCGGCGGCACCGAGGCCGTCGAGACCGCGTGGAAGGTGGCCAAGCAGTACTTCAAGCTCACCGGCAAACCCGGCAAACACAAAGTGATTTCGCGCGCGATCGCCTACCACGGCGCCACTGCGGGTGCACTGGCGATCACCGGGCTACCGCGGTACAAGGCACCGTTCGAGCCCGTGACGCCGGGGGGTTTCCGGGTGCCCAACACGAACTTCTACCGCGCGCCCGAGCCGTTTCACACCGACCTCAAAGCCTTCGGGCGGTGGGCCGCCGACCGGATCGCCGAGGCGATCGAGTTCGAAGGACCCCAGACCGTGGCCGCGGTATTCCTGGAACCGGTGCAGAACGCCGGCGGGTCCATCCCCGCGCCTCCTGGCTATTTCGAACGAGTACGCGAGATCTGCGACGAGTACGAGGTGCTGCTGGTCTCTGACGAAGTCATCTGCGCGTTCGGCCGAATCGGATCGATGTTCGCCTGCAATGACTTTGGGTACGTGCCCGACATGATCACCTGCGCCAAGGGGATGACGTCCGGCTACTCGCCGATCGGGGCGATGATCGCCAGTGACCGGCTGTTCGAGCCGTTCAACGACGGCAGCACGATGTTCCCGCACGGCTATACGTTTGGCGGCCACGCGGTATCGGCTGCCGTCGGGCTGGCCAACCTCGACATCTTCGAGCGCGAGGGGCTCAACGACCGCGTCAAGCAAAATGCTCCTGGCTTCCGCGCGACTTTGGAGAAGTTGTACGACCTGCCCATCGTCGGCGACGTCCGCGGCGAGGGGTATTTCTATGGCGTCGAACTGGTCAAGGACAAGGCGACCAAGCAAACCTTCACCGACGAGGAACGTCGGTCGCTGCTCTGCCACGTGTCATCGGCTCTATTCGAGGCCGGGTTGTATTGCCGCACCGACGACCGCGGCGACTCGGTCATCCAGCTGGCGCCGCCGCTGATCAGCGGTCAGGCCGAGTTCGACACCATCGAATCCATTCTGCGCGGCGTGCTTGCCGAGGTCGGCAAGCGGCTCTAGCGGTTACCTGCTTTCCTAATCGGCAGCGGCGGGAACTCGCTTGACCGCGTCGGCGGCGATCATCACCTCACGAGCGTGCGCCGCAGTCGGGTTGCGCGCGAACCGCGATACAGCGTTGCAAAGCCAGGCGAGCGCGGACCGCGCTTCGGGATCGGGTGTGGCGTCGCGATGCAGCTCCAGTTCTGCCAGGACCTGTTCGAGTCCGGCGCGCCGAACCTGGGTTCGTTTCTCCACCTGCTTGAGCAGATGTTTCAGCGATCGGGGAGCGGGACTAGGCCCACTAATGCCATAGCGGTGGCGCCGCCACTTTGACCACAATCGATCGTTTGAAATGGCAAACCCTTCGGCGGGGATTGGTTGTTGTCGCGCTGACCAACGCCAGCGTAGTGGTTCGACGCGACCAAGGCGCGCGCAGATGAGTTTGTAACATCCGTCCCACCAGTCACAGCGCGGCTCCCCGGAATCGAGCCGCGGATCGCCTACTCTGCACAGACGATGTCCTTCTTACGTACCGCATCATGCCTGGCAGCGGCCGTTTTTATGATCGCTGCCCCAGCCGCGCTGGGTCTGCCGGCCGCTGTGCCTATTGGAAAGGCCGAGCCCAGTCCCGGACCCAATGCCGGACCGGCAAACTGCCCGTACAAAGTGACCACTCCGCCCGCGGTGGACTCGTCGGAGGTCCCCCAAGCCGGTGATACGCCGATCCCGTTGGCGGTGCCCCCGAAGCCGGTCGGCGGCGAGGCGCTGGGCGGCTGCGGCATCGTCGCCGCGCCCGACACACCGCCGCTGCCGAACGACGTTTCCGCCGAGGCATGGCTGGTGGCGGATCTGGACAGCGGCGCCGTCATCGCCACCAAGGACCCGCACGGCCGTCACCGCCCGGCCAGCATCATCAAGGTGCTGGTCGCGATGGCATCCATCAACGCGTTGAACCTCAACAAGTCGGTCGTCGGAACCGCCGATGACGCCGCCGCCGAAGGCACCAAAGTCGGCGTAGACGACGGTGGTACGTACACCATCAACCAGCTACTGCACGGGCTGCTGATGCACTCCGGCAACGACGCTGCGCACGCGCTGGCCATGCAGCTCGGCGGCATGCAGCAGGCGCTGGAGAAGATCAACGTGCTGGCCGCCAAGCTCGGCGGCCGCGATACCCGGGTGGCAACGCCTTCGGGACTGGACGGGCCCGGCATGAGCACCTCGGCCTACGATGTCGGGCTGTTCTACCGGTACGCCTGGCAGAATCCGACCTTCAGCGACATCGTCGCCACCCGGACGTTCGACTTCCCCGGCCACGGCGACCACCCCGGCTACGAACTGGAAAACGACAACCAGCTGCTCTACAAGTATCCGGGCGCGCTGGGCGGTAAGACCGGCTATACCGACGACGCCGGCCAGACGTTCGTTGGCGCGGCCAACCGCAACGGGCGACGGCTGATGGCGGTGCTGCTGCACGGGTCCAGGCAGCCGATCGCTCCGTGGGAACAGGCGGCGCATCTACTGGATTACGGATTCAGCACCCCGGCCGGCACCCAGGTCGGCACGCTGATCGCACCCGACCCCTCGCTGATAGCTGCCAAGCCGGACAGTGCGGCAGACCGGCAGGGCAATACCGCCTACGCCGCGGGGATCATTCCGTCGGCCGACGCGCTGCCGGTGCGGGTTGGTGTGGCCGTCATTGGCACGATCATCGTGTTTGGGTTGATCATGGTCGCGCGCTCGATGAACCGCCGACCGACCATTGAGCACCGTTGACCACCCAACTTTGCTGTGGCACCGTCTCTGAGGTGACTGAAGCCCTGTACGAAGATGCCGGCCTTCGGCTCGATGAGGACGGAATCACTATCCGGCGCTACTACTTCCCGTGGGCCGGACCCAAACGGATCGGTTACCCGGAAGTTCGTCAGATCCACGCTCAGCCGATGAACTGGCTGTCCGGCAAGGGCCGCATCTGGGGAGCATCCAACCCGCGCTACTGGTTCCCGCTGGACGCCCACCGGGGAAGCAAACGGACCCTCTTGGTGCTCGACGTCGGCCGCCGCGTAAGGCCGTGCATCACCCCCGACGACCCTGACCGCGTCGTCGAGTTACTGCGCGACCGGGTACCGGTCAGCTGAGCGGTTCATCGCGGGTCGGGCTCACCGCGGCCAGCGTCGGCGTCATCTATGGCTACGACCTTTCGTGCATCGCCGGCGCGCTGCTGTTCATCACCGACCAATTCGGCCTGACGACCCGGCAACAAGAACTCGTGACCACAATGGTGGTGATCGGCCAGATCGCCGGAGCGCTCAGTGGCGGCGTGCTCGCCAACGCGATCGGCCGAAAGAAGTCAATGGTGCTGATCACGGCCGGCTATGCGGTATTCGCGCTGCTGGGTGCGGTCTCGGTCTCGATGCCGATGCTGCTGGTGGCGCGACTGCTGCTGGGTCTGACCATCGGCGTGTCGGTGGTGGTCGTGCCGGTGTACGTGGCCGAGTCGGCGCCGGCCGCCGTACGCGGATCGTTATCGGCCGCCTATCAGCTGACGACGGTGAGCGGGGTCATCCTCGGATACTTGTCCGGCTATTTCCTGGCCGGCACGCACAGCTGGCGGTGGATCCTCGGGCTCGCCGCCATCCCCGCCACACTGCTGCTGCCGTTGTTGCTGCGCATGCCCGACACGGCACGGTGGTATCTGCTCAAAGGCCGGGTCGACGACGCCCGC
>DATIOT010000416.1:0-1931 GCA_035472875.1 Mycobacterium sp. | reverse complement strand
GGATCGAGGAGCCGGACTACCGGCACCGCGGCCTGCCGCCGGCGCCCCAGCCGTTGTCGGACGAGCAGATCGCCGCGCGTGCCGCCGCCGTCGACGGCGCGACGCTTGACGACTTCGACGCGCTGTGCGCGCACCTGGCGACCATGCACCCGTCGCGGTATCTGACGCTGATTGAGGGTGTGACGGCGGTGTTTTTGACCGGGGTGCACGGCATCGACGACCAGAACGTCGCGCTGAGGCTGGTGTCGCTGACCGATCGGCTGTATGACGCCGGCATCCCGGTGGTGGCTTCCGGGGCGAAGCTGGACACCATCTTCAGCGAGGAGATGCTGGCCGGTGGGTACCGCAAGAAGTACCTACGGGCCACTTCACGGCTTTTGGCGCTGACCGCAGGGGTTAACGCAACTCGCGAACCATGACGTAGTCGTTTTCGCGACGAGTGCCCACTTGAAATGTCCTGGTGCCGTTGATCTTGAAGCCGCTCTTGATGTAAAAGCGTTGTGCCCGTTGGTTTCCCTGATTGACACCGAGCCACACACAACGCACACCCCATTCGGCGGCGGTAGCCAGCGTAAGGTCCATCAGCGCCGTCGACACCCCGGCGCCGTGGTATTGGGGCAGCAGATACATCTTTGACAGCTCAGCGGCCGGGCGAATCTCGACGGCTCGCTGCACGTCGGTGTCGTCGTCGACTCCGCGAATGAGCATCGCGTAACCGACAATCCGGCCATCCTGCTGCGCGGTCAGAACGGCGCGTTGCGGATCGGTCAAATACTCCGCGAAGCGGGTGGCCGACAGGTTGGTGTCGATGAACGATGCGATGTTCTCACCCGTCGTCGAGGGCGGACAGGCCAACGGAAAAGTGCGCGCGGCTACAGCGGCCAGCTCGTCGATATCGACGGAATCCGTCGTGGCGAGATGGACGACCTGCACAGCCCAACGCGGGTTAGATCAGAGGTTCCACTGGGCGAGATGCTGGCCCGTCTTCTTGTCCAGCAGCACGACGTTGGAGACCGGATCGCGGTAGGCGTCCCAATACACTCCGCCGCGCACGATCGCTCCGTTGGGCGCATTGACGAGCACGTTGTCCAGAGCGTCGGGCGCGTCGGAGGCCCGCGGCTTGTAGGCGTCGGCGAATGGCGTAACCCCGTCGAAGCTGAAAGTGGTCGCCATGATGAACGGATTGGGCACCCTGATCGCGCGGACTGTCACGTCGGCGCGGTCAACCGTGCTGCCCGGAAAGCTTTTGACCGGAACGCCCTCGCGCGTGTAGCCGAATCCGGGCGGCGGGTCGCAGGGGGCCACGCTGCTGACGGTGACGTCCGCGATGTAGGTGCCGGTGTCCACCCGCAGGGTGTCACCGATGTGACCGATCGGCGCGTCGCCGGCCCGTGCGCGGGGAGCCGCAACGCCCACGGCGGTGACGCTCGCAGCGGCGGCGAGGAACGTGGACAGGACCATCAGCCAGCGGTGCATCTTCGCCTCCTCGCCTCCCTTCTGGAGGACCTTCGCATGATTGCACACGGGATATTGCGAAGGGGCGGGGTTACAGCACACCGGTCAGCTGTCTTGGGTAGCGCCCTTACTGCTGGTCAGCGCCTCGAGCGCGGCACTCAGATCGGCCTCGACGCGTTCCTTGCCGGCCCCGGATCGATGCAACGGTCCGGCACCGTCTTCGAGTTCAAGCAGAGCCAGCAGCATGTGTTCGGTGCCGATGTAGTTGTGGCCGAGCCGAAGTGCCTCGCGGAAGGTCAATTCCAGCGCCTTGCGTGCCGGGCCGCTGAACGGGATGAGCTCCGGGGGCTCGCCGCCCGCCGGGGGCAGCGTTACGGCGGCACGAACCGCCTCGGCGTCGACGTGCTGTCGGTTCAATAACACGGTGGCCAGCGCGGCCGGATCGCTGAGCACGCCAAGCAGCAGGTGGTCGGGGG
>DATIOT010000415.1:0-4356 GCA_035472875.1 Mycobacterium sp. | reverse complement strand
GGCGTAGGACAGCACGGGCATGATCAGCAACGAAAGCGCCGCCAGGACGATCCCCACGGTGGACGGTGCTGCTTCGACTGCACCGAATAGCGCCCGGACTGATTCAACCGTGACGTAGGCGGCTAGCGCGAAGAACGACAGTGCAATGACGCGCAACGAAGTTCTTTCCCGAGCCTTCGGATCGTGGCCGGAGAATTGCCAAGCGACGGCCGCTGCGGATGCGACCTCAATGAGCGAATCGAGACCGAACCCTACAAGTGCTGCGGAGGACGCGACCGTCCCAGCGCTAATGGCGACGACCGCTTCGACGATGTTGTAGGTGATCGTTGCGCCGACCAGTAGTCGGATTCGTCGGTTGAGATGCTTACGGCGATCGGCGGTGAGCGTGCGTGTCGTCCGGGCGGGCGCGCCGGTGTCCACAGCGCAGCAGCCGTCGGCGCAGCCGTCTGCGGTCCGGCCGCCGAAGGGCAGCGGTTCCGGCGCTTGGTCGCTCACCCCCACATCATCCCTGCCGAACACGCCCGCGACTATTTGACGGTGTTGAAGCGGAGCGCCGGGTCGATGCGTTCGCCTAAAGCGAACGCTGCACGGGCGTGTCGCCCCGCTGGACTGTCTCGTCACTCCCTGTGCGGCGGTGAGTTGGCGATCGGACGTCGGCGTTCCCGGGGGCTGTCGCACCCAAATGCCGCGCGACTTTAACTCTTTCTACGGTGTAGTCAAAAGCGTGGCCCGGTGGCCAGACCTGCTTGGCGTACTCCTCGCGCTCGGCGCGGCGTGCGTGGCTGTTGTGGTCGGTGGCGAAAGATATCCGTCGCCACCTTCGCGCCACCTTCGCGGTCATCCGGTTTTCACTGTGCGGCTTGGGCGTCCCGTTTGGGTGTGGAGGGTTGCCGGCCGCCGTAGCGGCGCTGGAATTTTTCCACCTGCCCGGCGCTATCGACGATGCGGCGCTCGCCGGTCCAAAACGGGTGCGAATCAGAGCTGATTTCAACGACGACAAGGGGGTAGGTGCGCACCCCGTGCGGCGTCTGCCATTCGATTGTGCGCGAACTGGTGATAGTCGATCGGGTCAGGAACATTGCACCGGTGGTGGCGTCTCGGATGACGACGGGGTGGTAGTCGGGGTGAATGCCGGGTTTCATCCGCGGTTTCCGTCCTGGGTGTGGTGGGCAGGTGTGTCTTCGGCAGCTTCTGCTAGTGCTGCACAGGGGTCTTCGTGCCAGTCGCCGAACGGATCGTCGTAATGGGTCCAGTCCTGCGGGGTGCTCAGCTCGTCGTCGCTGAGCAGCGCGCTATCGAGGCCGGCGCGGATTTCGGCGGCGTGCGCCCCACACATCAGGATGGTCATCGCCGTGTGGCGATCGCCGTACAGTTCGTCCCACCTCAGCTCGGCGAAGGCGCGTCTTTCTGCATCAATGTCGGCCAACTCGGCGCTCGTTAGTGCGGCCACCCATCTGCCGGCCGAACTGACCCGCAATCCACTGCCGGCCGATTCCAACCACATCACCTGATCCGGCTGGCTGGCCAACCACACCCGTCCCCGGGTTCGGATGACACCCTCGAGCAACAGGTCCAGACACGCGTGCAGACGCTGCGGGTGGAACGGGCGACGGGCGTTGAACTCGACCAGGTTGATCGGACCCCGCGAATCGAGGGGCGGCTGTCCGGCCAGCAGCGGACCGTGCGGATCGTCACTTTCGCCCCGCCGCGCGTCGCGGTACAGATTGTCCAGAGCGTGCTCGATGCCTTCGGCGCCCACATGAACGCGCGCGCGTGGTGACAGGCGACGCAACACGGCACTTACGAACGGGGCAGCGTGGTTGAGCACCACCACGTCGGCGAATTCGGCCTGCCCGACCACCACCTGGGCACAGGTGCGTCCGTCGTCGAGTTCGGCGTCACCGAGCGCCTGGCTCAGCCACACCGATGAATCGACACACGTCACCACCGCGGCGATCGACACGTCGAGGGCCGCAGGTCCGTCGACGTACCCTGGCGCCACGCGCACCCGGACATGGTCGATGGCAACGCAGATCGGTTCGGGCTCCAGCCACGGCGCCAGGTGCACCACGATGCGGTCGACGTCGTCGCGGCGGTGCAGCTGACGCAGCAACACCAGCAGGTCGTTGCGGATGGTGCACGACGCGCATCCGTGCGCGAGTTCGAGCCCAGCCTCCGCGGTCGTCAACACGCCATGTTGCAGGGTCATCGTCGTACGGCGCACCACGTGACCGTCGAAACGGTGCTCAACGACCAGCGTCCCGGGGGTGCGCAGCAGTGCCCCCACGATGGGGTCGGTGTACGTCTGGCCGGCGACCAGGAAGACGGGCGTCCGCATCAGTGCCCTTCTTGGTAATCATTTTCATTAGAGCTGCCTGTACGGTACCTTCTCCCAGAAGGCTTGTCGAAAATGATTTTCAATAAAGCCCGCAGTCCAGGAGGGTGACCGTGGCTGGTCAGCGCCAAGCCCACCGGCCGAGTCGGAATGGCGCTATTGCCCTAACGGACTGACCGGGCCGCTGAAACATGTTGTGCCTCACGATATCCGGAAGAGAGCAGGGATCGACAAAATGACATTACGTGGCCCCGATCTCCGCGCGTTCGAACAGGGCACGCCACAGTGACTTCCTCGCATCGCGCCACTGACCGCCCGTTCACCGTCATCGTCTGTACCGGCTGCTCGGCCGACCATGACCTGTCAGTCGTCGACGAACTACGTCCGACCATCCGACGCTGTCCACGTGCCATGCTCGTCTCCGCCGCATGCATGCTCGGACCACTCACCTGCGCGTCGCGCCCGACGGGATACGGTGTCATGGCCGTTCTGCAGCCCTGCACGAAAGACCGTGTGGCGTTCGGACCACTCCACTGGATCGGCCCCATCACCAACAAGTTTGACGCGGCGGTCCTGCGGGATTGGCTGGAGTCGGGGCAATGGGAGACCACTCCACTGCCAACGCAGGTCTGCGGGTATCAGCAATGGGCTGGTCGCGCCAGTCTGCGCAATTGAGGTGACAGCAACCCCGCTCACCACTGGCGCCGTCCGATCTTCGCCGTACGAGTCCGCGGGCGGTGAGGCGTGCCGATGAGCTGGCTGAAGCGTGCACATCAAGGGGGCTAAGCGTAGGGGTTGGCCGGGGCATCGACGCGGGCGACCGAAGTGGCCTGCAGTGTCGGGATCGCCACCGAGCCCGGGTGCCGGGGCACGGGTGTGACCTGGCCCTCGACCCGAAGCCAGGTGTTGTCCGCGAGTCCGGCGGCGCGGGCGGCCGCCGGGCCGCGCAGATGGATACGGGCCAGCTGGGCGTCGGCGGCGCAACAGATGATGACGACGCGACCAAGGTCCACGCCCTGGGCCTCGTTGAGGACAAAGCCTGTCACGGTGATCGATCGATTAGTCAACGAGCCGGTGCTGTCCTGGGCCTCGCGGTTCAGTACCTCCGGGAGCGACACCTCAGGGGCGTTGCCCGGCGGTAGCGGAGGAAAGGGAAACCGATTCAGAACAAAATTGGACGCGGCGGTCACAGACGGGGCGGCGGCTGAGGGCCGCAGCGCCGGCGGCGCCACGACGAGCAAGACCAAGATAGGAACGACGAGCAGCCACACGATGCCGGCCCGGTGGGAGTGTGCCTCGCTGCGATCACTGGGCCGCGGTCCTCCGCGGCGGATATCGCCGATGATCGCCAATAACGCTAACGCAATCAGCAGCAGCGCGGACGCGGCCAGCCACGGCAGCAGTCCCGGCTTGACGTACCGGGTGAACGCGCCCGACACGGTGATCACGGCGATGCTGATGCCTACCAGCAGGAGAACGACGTTCTCGGTTTCGCGGCTCACTCATCCACCACCGAGGACGAACAGCCCGACCGCACACGCGCTCGCGGTCGCAACCAGCAAGGTGGCGGGGGCGAAGCGCGCCGAGAAAGCCCGGCCGAACATGCCCGCCTGCATCGCGAACAGTTTCACGTCAACGGCCGGGCCTACGACCAGAAACACAAGCCGGGGCAGCAGCGGCACCATCGTCATGCTGGAGGCTACGAACGCGTCGGCCTCCGAACACAACGCCAGCACCACCGCCAGGGCGGCCATCACCACCACACCGAGGATCAGGTGTGCCGCCATATGTTCGAACACCCACCGCGGCACCACCACATGCAGCGCCGCCGCCGCAGCGGCACCCAGCACCAAATAGGAGGCGGCCTGAAGGAAGTCGTGGCGCGCCGCCTCAGCGAACACCACCCACCGTGACTCGGTGTCAGAGCCCGGAGGGGGCAGCCTGCGAGTGACCCACTCCGGACGGCCCCATCGCGCCCACAGCCACCCCATGATCACCGCGGTCAGCAGCGACGCCCCCAT
>DATIOT010000414.1:0-2985 GCA_035472875.1 Mycobacterium sp. | reverse complement strand
TCTGCGTGCGATCCCCGCGACGCCGGCGCCGAGCGCGATGCCGAAGGCCACGTCGCTGGGATAGTGCACCCCCAGCAGTATCCGCGACAGTGCCATCGGAGGGATGAGCAACACGGGCAGCGGCAGCCCGGTAGCGCGGCCCATCAGGATTGCTGCAGCCGTGGTCGAGGTGGCATGCGCTGACGGGAAGCTCAGCTGGCTGGGTGTGCCGACATTGACCGCGACGGCAGGATGATTCGGCCGGTTCCGTCGCACCAGCCGCTTGATCAGCACGGCGGACGCGTGTGCGACGAACGCGCCGGCCCCGGCTACCAGCCAGTCCCAGCGATGTCGCGGCGCCAGCGCCGCACCGAGCAGCGACACGGCCACCCAGCCGATGCTGTGTTCTCCGAAATGGGACAGTCCTCGCGCCGTAGTCAGCACCCCCGGGCGGTCAGCCAGTGCCGACTGAACGGCCACCATTGCGGCGACTTCGCCGCGCGGCGCCTCTGAGAGAGGGGCTTCAGCCATGCTTCGCTGCTGGCAGCAACGCCGTCTCCCACTTCTGCTTGCTGGACAGCACAGGCAGCGCGTCCCGGTACACCCGGCGCATCTCGTCGAACCGGCTCAACAACTGACGCTGACGGCGCAGCGAGTTGAGCAGCAACGAGAACATCTTGCGTCGGTCGCGCTGTCGGTAGACCACGCCGCAGCCGTCGGCGGTCGTCACGGTCACCCCGTCAACTGTGCACAGCCGGAACCAGCGCGCATCCTGCGTCGGCACGTTGTACTCGGGTCGCTGGTGGCTTTCGGGGTCGGCCTTGGTGAGGTTGTGCACTATCCCGCGGGTCAGCCGGTAAGTGATGGACAGCGGATTCACTGGCGGCTTCATCGCCTTGCTTTGGTTCAACGGCTGCGGCAGCTCGCTCGCCGCCGGCAGGACAACGGCGTCCGGGTATTCCTTACGCATGCGGTGCACTTCAGGCAGCGCCGATTCGAGAATCGAGAAGATGTGCTCGGGGCCGGCGAGGAAGTCGTCGATTGCCCTGTTCTGGATTGCCACCGTTGAATATTCAAGACAGGCAAGGTGTTTCAGGGTCGCCTTCAGGTGACTGCGGACCAGGCCGGTGACGTCGCCGTCCCAGTGCATCGCCGCGACCACCAGCCGGTTGCGCAGATGGAAGTAGGCCTGCCAGTCGATGGCGTCGTCCTTGTCGCTCCAGGCCATGTGCCAAATCGCTGCGCCGGGCAGAGTGACCGTCGGATAACCGTGCTCCGCCGCCCGCAGGCCGTAGTCGGCGTCGTCCCATTTGATGAACAGCGGCAGCGGCTGTCCCAGCTCCTCGGCCACCTGCCGCGGGATCATGCACGTCCACCAGCCGTTGTAATCGACGTCGATGCGCCGGTGCAGCAGCTTGCTCCGGTCGTTCTTGTCGCTCAGCGGAAATTCGGCGAAGTCGTGGTCATACTCGGCGTGCGGCGCGGCGGTCCACATGAAGTTCGACGGGTTCACGACTTCACCCATGATGTGCAGGTGCGATGGCTCCTGCAGGTTGAGCATTTGACCGCCCACCAGCATCGGACTCTTGGCGAAGCGGTGCATGGCCAATACCCGCAGAATCGAGTCCGGCTCGATGCGGATGTCGTCGTCCATGAACAAAATCTGTTGGCAATCGGTGTTTTTCAGCGCCTCGTACATCACCCGGCTGTAGCCGCCGGAACCGCCCAGATTGGGCTGGTCGTGGATGGAGAGCCGATTGCCCAGCCGGTCAGCCGCGGCCGGGAAGTCCGGATGATCGCGCACCTTGCGGACACCCTGGTCGGGCACGATCACCGCCCCGATCACCTCATCGACCAAGGGGTCGACGGTGAGTTCGGCCAGCGCGTTGGCGCAGTCGGCGGGGCGGTTGAACGTCGGGATGCCGACGGCGACGTTGGGCTTGCCAGGAGCGGGCTCGGTCGCATACCAGCCACCGCCGACCAAGCTGACCTTGGTGTCGGAGGTGATGTCGAACCAGATCCAGCCGCCGTCCTCGAACGGGTGCAGCCCCACCTCGACCTCGACCGCAACTGGCTGATCCTCGGCGCCGGCAAACTGGCGGCCCTCGACGAAGATGCGTGCCCCGGTGGCCTTGGTCCGGTAGACGTCGACACGCCCGGCGCCGGTCACCTCGACCCGCAACACCACCGATTTGCAGGTAGTCCAGCGACGCCAGTAACTGGCCGGAAATGCATTGAAGTATGTCGCGAACGACACCTCGGACGCCGCACCGATCTGCAGTGAGGTGCGGCTGGTCGCATGCGCGCGCCGGGAGTTGGTGGTCGATTCCTCCAGGTACAGCTTGCGCACATCGAGGGGCTCACCCGGACGCGGCAGGATTATTCGGGCCAGCAAACTCACTGCAGTCATCCGCGCGCACCTTCCTCGAGTGGCATGCCGTCGCGCAGGTGCGGCGCGAGGACGTTGTCGTACATGTTCAGTGCGCTGGCAATAGCCATATGCATATCCAGATACTGGTAGGTGCCCAACCGGCCGCCGAACAGTACCTTCGATGACGCGGTCTCGGACTTCGCCCTCGCCCGGTAGGCGGCCAACAGGGCGCGGTCTGCTTCGGTATTGATCGGATAGTAGGGCTCATCGTCCTCTTCGGCGAACCGGGAATACTCCCGCATGATCACCGTCTTGTCGGTCGGGTATTCGCGCTCGGGATGGAAGTGACGGAACTCGTGGATACGGGTGTAGGGCACCTCGAGATCGTTGTAATTCATCACCGGTGTGCCCTGAAAGTCCCCGATGGGTAACACTTCCACTTCGAAGTCCAGTGTGCGCCAGCCGAGCCGGCCGTCGGCGTAGTCGAAGTAGCGGTCCAGCGGGCCGGTGTAAACGACCGGCGCCTCCGGACTGTCCGCGCGCAGTTGGTCCCGGACGTGGAACCAGTCGGTGTTCAGCCTGACCTCGATGCGGTCATCGGCGGCCATGTTCTCCAGCCACGCCGTGTAACCGTC
>DATIOT010000413.1:0-2695 GCA_035472875.1 Mycobacterium sp. | reverse complement strand
CGTCGCGACGATGATCCTCGAGTTCACCCAAGCGATCACGGAGGTGACAGCGTGAGGCAGCCGTTACAGCACAAGGTATTTGTCACGGGGCAGATCCCGCAATCGGGACGCGGTCCGCTTCCCGACGGCAGCACCCGGATGTGGTCACCGATCACCTCGACGCTGATCACCGGACGAGACGACGCCATACTGGTCGATCCACCCCTCACCAAAACACAAGCAACCGAAGTCGGTGATTGGATCGTGGCATCGGGCCGCAAGCTGCGGCAGATCTACATCACCCACGGGCACGGCGATCACTGGTTTGGCGCCATCACGTTACTGCAGCGGTTTCCCGACGTGTCGGTGCTCGCCACCGAGGGAACCCGCAAGCTGATGGCGGCGCAAAACCAACCCCAGTTTCGTGCCGACTTCTGGGACCTAGTGTTTCCAGGCCAGCTACCGACTGGCGAGGTGGACGTCTACGTGGCCGACGCGGATGGTTTGGAGCTGGAGGGAGTTCGGCTGCTGCCTATCGAAGTGGGCCACACAGACACTGACGCGACGACGATCCTGCACGTGCCGCAGACCGGACTGCTGGTTGCCGGCGACGCCGTCTATAACGGCGTGCACCCGTACCTGACCGAGTCCGGCGGTGTGACGGGAATCGACGAGTGGCTTGCCGCCCTCGACATCGCCGAAGCCCTCAGTCCCGCAACGGTCATTGCCGGTCACAAAGATCCTCGCGCAGCGGACACGCCATCACAGATCCAGGCAACACGGCAGTACCTGATTGACGCACGGAGACTGCTCGAATCGTCGGATTCCGCCGCGGCGTTCTATGCGGGCATGCTCGCCCTGCACCCTGACCGTATCAACCCCGGCGCGTTGTGGGGTGCCGCGATCACGCTGTTCCCCCAGGGCTGACCGTATTGTCCCTGCCGACAAGGCCTTTAACGCCCGGCGAACGTCGCATGCCCGGGACCCGACGTTAGGAAGCTCTGGATCCCGCCGCGGGCGTCCTCGGTGTCGAACAGGCCAACCGCCGCATCGATCAGGAGCGCGTCGGCGCCTGCGATGCCAGCGGCGGAGTAGCCGCGGCTGAGTTCTTTGACCACCGCGAACGCGCGCGACGGTCCGGCTGCCAGTCGGCTGGCGAATCCCTGCGCGGCGCTGTGCAACTCATCGGCGGCGAGCACGCGATCGATCACCCCCCACGCCGCGAATTCCTCCGCGGTATGCAACTCCCCGCCCAGCGCCACCGAGCGCGCGCGCCCGAGGCCGGCACGTGCGGCGATCCGCTCGACGCCGCCGGCCAGCGGAACGATGCCAAGCCGGGTCTCGGGCAGACCCAGCATGGTGCCCTCGGCCGCCCAAATCAGGTCGCAGAACAGGGCCAACTCGAAACCGCCCGCCATGCACGTCCCGTGGACTGCGGCCAGCGTCGGGAACGGCAGCCGTTCGATGCGATGCCCCAGATCCAGGAACGAGCCGATCAGCGGGCGCAGCTGTTGTGCGGTCATGCCCGCGAACAGCGCGACGTCTGCCCCAGCGCTGAATACCTTGCCCTCGCCACGCAGCACCAATGCCCGCAGCCCGTCCGCGGCTTCAACCTCGTCGACGGCGGCCAGCAGGTCGGAGATAAGCTGCCCGCCAATCAGATTCAGCGGTGGACTGGCCAGGGTCACCGTCCCCAACGCACCGTCCCGGCTGAACCGGACCTTAGGCTCCGCGCTACTCACTCGCCTTTTCCTTCCCGGCCGGCGAGGTTTGCAGAGTCTGGCCCAGCTCACGCCGCACCGCGGCAAGCAGGTCGACGTTCGTATGCGCGTGGCCCCACAGCGCCCAGCCACCGTCATTCGCCTCGGTAAGCAGTACCCAGACCCGCTCGGGTGCGGGTGGCTTACCGGGAGCGCCGGCGATCAGCTCGGTGAGGCGAGCCACCACGGCGATCTGTTTGTCGCGATTCAGCGCGCCGGCGTTGGTCAGCACTTGCACGCGCACATAGTCCGAACCGCCCTCCACGTTGGAGATCGCGTCGGCGGGAAGTTCGTGAATGAACGCAGCCGTGTTCTGACGGAACATCGCAATATCGGGAACTTCCTCAATCGCCATCAGTTCGCCGGCCAGGCGGCGCGCCAACTCGTGCTTGTCCTCGAACGCGCCGGTGGGCGCGTATACGTCGATCATCGGCATCCCCGTCACTCCTTCGTCATGCCCAGCGGGGACTGCTGCCGCACCAATCAGCCCGAACCCGAGTATCGGCCGCTGGCACTCGGCGCTCACTCACCTGAAAAGGTGACCCCTGAGACGAGGAGGCGCCTCACCCAAACGGGTGACGGAACGCCAGCTGAAGCCATGTCATGTTGGGTGACGAACCACCTCACCACTCAGGGACAACGATCATGACCCCAACAACGACGCCGACGATCGTTTTGGTGCATGGCGCGTTCGCCGACGCGTCCGGGTTCGCCGGCGTGATCCGCGAACTGCAAAGCGCTGGACACACGGTTATAGCGCCGCCTAATCCGTTGCGCAGCCTCGCCTTCGACGCTGCAGCGATATCGGCGACGGTGAGTGCGATCGACGCTCCGGTGGTCCTCGTCGGGCATTCTTACGGCGGTGCTGTCATTACGCAAGCCGCGGCCGGGCTGGACAACGTCACCGCGCTCGTCTACCTGGCCGCGTTCGGGCTCGAAGAGGGGGAAAGCTGCGC
>DATIOT010000412.1:0-10076 GCA_035472875.1 Mycobacterium sp. | reverse complement strand
GGCGTCCGGCGTGCGGTCCTACGGCGCCGACGGTTCGGCGTGGGTGATCTTCGGCAAGCAGGTGCTGTGGACGATCATCGGACTCATCGCGGCCTACGTCGCGATGCGGATGTCGGTGCGGTTTCTGCGGCGGGTCGCCTTCACCGGATACGTCGTCACGATCATTTTGCTGGTGTTGGTGCTCGTTCCGGGAATCGGCAATCTCGCCAACGGGTCGCGCAAGTGGTTCGTGATCGCGGGACTTTCTATGCAGCCCTCCGAGTTGGCAAAAATCGCGTTCGCCATCTGGGGTGCGCATCTGCTGGCGGCCCGGCGCATGGAGCAAGCATCGCTGCGCGAGATGCTGATCCCGTTGGTGCCGGCGGCGGTCATCGCGCTGGCGCTGATCGTGGCCCAGCCCGACCTGGGGCAGACGGTGTCGCTGGGCATCATCCTGCTGGCCCTGTTGTGGTATGTCGGGCTGCCGCTGCGGGTCTTCGTCACGTCGCTGTTCGCGGTCTTTGTTGCCGGCGCGATTTTGGCGATGTCTGCGGGTTATCGATCCGAGCGGGTGCGGTCCTGGATTAACCCCGAAACCGACCCGCAGGACAGCGGCTATCAGGCCCGCCAGGCGAAGTTCGCGCTGGCGCATGGCGGTATCTTCGGCGACGGTCTGGGCCAGGGCGTCGCGAAGTGGAACTATCTGCCCAACGCGCACAACGACTTCATCTTCGCGATCATCGGCGAGGAGCTGGGCTTCGTCGGGGCGTTCGCGCTGCTGGCGCTATTCGGGCTGTTGGCCTACACCGGGATGCGGATCGCGCGCCGCTCGGCCGACCCCTTCCTGCGGCTGCTGACCGCTACCACGACGATGTGGATCATCGGTCAGGCGTTCATCAACATCGGCTACGTGATCGGCGTGCTGCCGGTCACCGGTATTCAGCTGCCACTCATCTCTGCCGGTGGAACATCCACGGCCGCAACGCTTTTCATGATCGGGATTATGGCCAACGCGGCGCGCCATGAACCGGAGGCGGTGGCCGTGCTGCGAGCCGGTCGCGACGACAAGATGAACCGGCTGCTGCGGTTGCCGCTGCCCCATCCGTATGTGCCGACCCGGCTCGAGGCGTTTCGCGATCGCAAGCGAACTCGCCCGCAACCCGGCAAAGCGGCCCAACGTCGAAACGCGGCTCGAAAGGCCCCCCAGGGGCCCGTTCGGAAGGCCTCCCGGAACCCCGACCCGCCGCTGCGGCCGGCTTTCCCGCGAACAGCTGCTCCGCTTACCAGCCGGTCTGGGGGTACCGCCCGCTTGCGGGGGTGGGGGCACCTCCCGCTTGCGGGGGAGCATCATGGATCTGGCCAGGGCTACACCGGCCAGCGTCAGCCACGGCGCGCTCATGCATTGGAAGGTCAGCGTTACGGGTGAACAACACGGTCAGCAAGCCGACCGGCGGGCAGGGGGGAAGTCCCTCGCCCGCCGGTGCCGCATTGTCGGTCGTGCTGGCCGGCGGTGGCACCGCCGGCCATGTCGAGCCCGCGATGGCCGTCGCCGACGCGCTAAGCGCGTTGGATCCGCACGTCCGGATTACCGTGTTGGGTACCCCGCGCGGGCTGGAGACCAGGCTGGTGCCCGAGCGCGGCTACCATCTCGAGCTGATCACGCCGGTGCCGCTGCCGCGTAAGCCCAGCGGCGACCTGGCCCGGCTGCCCGCGCGGGTGTGGCGTGCCGTCCGGGAGACCCGCGCGGTGCTCGACGTCGTCGACGCGCACGTGGTCGTCGGTTTCGGCGGGTACGTGGCATTGCCGGCATACCTCGCCGCCCGCGGTATCCCCAGGGTCCGGCGCCGCATCCCGGTGGTGATCCACGAAGCGAACGCCCGTGCGGGACTGGCCAACCGAGTCGGTGCGCGCACCGCGGATCGGGTGCTCTCCGCGGTGCCGGATTCGGGGCTGCGGCGCGCCGAGGTGGTCGGAGTACCGGTCCGGGCGGCCATCACCACGTTGGATCGTGCGGCATTGCGGGCCGAAGCACGCAGGCACTTCGGTTTCGCCGACGACGCGCGGGTGTTGCTGGTGTTCGGCGGTTCGCAGGGCGCGGTCTCGCTCAATCGGGCGGTCTCCGCGGCCGCCGCCGACCTGGCCGCTGCTGGTGTGGCCGTGCTACACGCTCACGGACCCAAGAACACCCTCGAGCTGCGCACACCCGAGCCGGGCGATCCGCCCTACGTGGCGGTGCCCTATCTCGACCGGATGGACCTGGCGTATGCCGCCGCCGACCTGGTGATCTGCCGATCCGGCGCGATGACGGTTGCCGAAGTGTCGGCCGTGGGCCTGCCGGCTATCTACGTGCCGCTGCCGATCGGCAACGGTGAGCAGCGGCTCAACGCGCTGCCGGTGGTCAACGCCGGTGGCGGCATGGTGGTCGCCGACGCCGACCTGACGCCGGGCCTGGTCGCCAAGCAGGTGGTCGGGCTGCTCACCGACCCGCCGCGGGTGGCGGCGATGACTGCGGCCGCCGCGCGGGTGGGGCATCGGGATGCGGCGCGCCAGGTGGCCCAGGCGGCACTGGACGTTGCCCGCCGCGCGCGTGACAGCGCGCCGCAGTCCGGCTGGCCCGCCGGAGGCCGACGGTGAACGCCGGGCAGTTGCCGCCTGAGCTAGCGCGGGTACACATGGTGGGCATCGGGGGTGCCGGCATGTCCGGCATCGCCCGCATCCTGCTGGACCGGGGCGGGCAGGTATCCGGCTCAGACGCCAAGGAATCGCGCGGCATACATGCGCTGCGGGCCCGGGGCGCGCTGATCCGGATCGGACACGACGAGTCGTCGCTGGATCTGCTGCCCGGCGGCGCCACAGCGGTCATCACCACCCACGCCGCCATCCCGAAGACCAACCCCGAGCTCGTCGAAGCCCGGCGCCGCGGCATTCCGGTGATGCTGCGGCCGGCGGTGCTGGCCAAGCTGATGGACGGGCGCACCACGCTGATGGTCACCGGCACGCATGGCAAGACCACGACGACGTCGATGCTGATCGTGGCCCTGCAGCACTGCGGGCGCGACCCGTCGTTCGCGGTCGGCGGGGAGCTCGGGGAGGCCGGCACCAACGCCCACCACGGCAGCGGCGACTGCTTCGTCGCCGAGGCCGACGAAAGCGACGGTTCGCTGTTGGAGTACACGCCCAACGTCGCGGTCGTCACCAACATCGAGACCGATCACCTGGACTTTTACGGCAGTGCCGATGCCTATCTCCAGGTGTTCGACTCCTTCGTGGAGCGGCTTGCCCCCGGGGGTGCGCTGGTGGTGTGCACCGACGACCCCGGAGCGGCTGCGCTGGCCCACCGCAGCGCCGCGTTGGGAATCCGGGTGCTGCCATACGGGTCTCCGCCAGCCCAAGACTTGGCCGGCACGCTGCTGTGGTGGGAGCAGCAGGGCACCGGAGCCGTCGCACACATCCAGTTGGCCGGCGAACCGCACCCACGCGTGATGCGGCTGTCGTTGCCCGGAAGGCATATGGCGCTCAACGCGCTGGGCGCGCTGCTGGCGGCGATCGAGATCGGCGCGTCCGCCGATGAGGTGCTCGACGGGCTGGCCGGCTTTGAGGGTGTGCGTCGCCGATTCGAACTGGTTGGGACCGCGGCGTCGGTGCGCGTATTCGATGACTACGCCCACCATCCGACGGAGATCAGCGCGACGCTGGCGGCGGTGCGCACGGTTCTCGAGCAGAGCGGCGACGGTCGCTCACTCGTGGTGTTTCAGCCACATCTATATTCGCGGACAAAGGCTTTCGCTGCAGAGTTCGGCCGTGCGCTGGATGCTGCCGACGAGGTGTTCGTCCTCGACGTCTACGGGGCACGCGAACAACCGCTCGCCGGTGTCAGCGGAGCCAGCGTCGCTGAGCACGTCAGCGTGCCGGTGCGCTACCTCCCGCACTTCTCGGCGGTTGCCGAGGAGGTAGCCGCCGCCGCCGGGCCGGGCGACGTCATCGTCACGATGGGCGCCGGCGATGTGACCCTGCTGGGACCGGAGATCGTGACCGCGCTGCGGGTGCGTGCCAACCGCAGCGCGCCCGGCCGCCCGGGAGTGTTGCAATGACCGAGCCGAACGACGCCGCCCCGACCGACCTGGTAGCCGGCTCAGACGACTCAGTCGACTTCAACGATGCAGCCGCCAGCGCGATCACCGAACCAATCGTCACCCAACCGCAAGACGGTCAAACACAGGCGGATCAACCTGAATCCGAGGGGCCACGTCGTCGGGCCCGCCGCGAACGGGCCGAGCGACGCGCCGCGCAGGCTCGCGCCCGCGCGATTGAGGAAGCCCGCCGCGAGGCCAAACGCCGGGCCAGTGGGCGCATCGTCAGCCAGCCCAAACCCGTCGCACGGGGCGTTGTTCGCGGCTTGAAAATGCTGCTCGCATCGGTGGTGTTGGCCATCGTTGGGGTCGGCCTCGGGCTGGTTCTGTATTTCACGCCCGCGATGTCGGCACGCAACATCGTGGTCACCGGCACCGGAACGGTGACCCGCGAGGAGGTCCTTGACGCGGCGCGGGTTCGGCCAGGCACGCCGCTGCTACAGATCAACACCAACCAGGTCGCCGACCGGGTGGCGGCGATTCGTCGAGTGGCCAGCGCACGGGTGCAGCGTCAGTACCCGTCCGCGCTGCGGATCACCGTCGTCGAGCGAGTCCCGGTGGTAGTGAAGGATTTTCCGGACGGCCCGCACCTCTTTGACCGCGACGGCGTCGACTTCGCGACAGCTCCGCCGCCACCGGCGCTGCCCTACATCGATGTCGCCAATCCCGGGCCTACTGACCCGGCGACCAAGGCCGCGCTACAAGTGCTGATGGCGCTGCGACCCGAGGTCGCAGGTCAGGTAGGCCGGATCGCGGCTCCCTCGGTGGCCTCGATCACCCTCACGTTGGGCGACGGGCGAGTGGTGATCTGGGGGACCACCGACCGTGCCGACGAGAAGGCCGAAAAGCTGGCCGCGCTGTTGACACGGCCCGGCCGGAGCTACGACGTGTCCAGCCCCGATCTGCCGACCGTCAAATAGCGGCGGGCGCAACGTGATACACGCCTGATCCGGGCGTGATGTGTGACATTGCTGGCACGGGAGGTTACGGCAGGTCACGACCGGGGCGAAAAATTGGCGAAAATTTGCGCGCCCCGCGTCGGCGCGCCTGCGAGATTAGCGCGCGTCATGCCCATACCGTTCTGGTTGCGCGGAACTACCTGACATAACTCTAAATCTATGGTTGAGGTTGAGAGTTTGCCAGGCGAGCCGCCACCGTACGGGAGGAACCCCACCGGGGTGAACTCAGCCCACCAGGGAGGAAGACGAATGATGACCCCCCCGCACAACTACCTGGCCGTCATCAAGGTTGTGGGTATCGGTGGAGGCGGCGTCAACGCCGTCAACCGGATGATCGAGCAGGGCCTCAAGGGCGTGGAGTTCATCGCGATCAACACCGACGCGCAGGCGTTGTTGATGAGCGATGCAGACGTCAAGCTCGACGTCGGCCGGGACTCGACTCGTGGGCTGGGCGCCGGCGCGGACCCGGAGGTCGGGCGCAGGGCCGCCGAGGACGCCAAGGACGATATCGAAGAATTGCTGCGCGGGGCGGACATGGTATTCGTCACCGCCGGCGAAGGGGGTGGGACCGGCACCGGCGGGGCACCCGTCGTCGCCAGCATCGCCCGCAAGCTGGGGGCGTTGACCGTCGGTGTGGTCACCCGGCCGTTCTCGTTCGAGGGCAAACGGCGCGGTAATCAGGCCGAAGCTGGCATTGCCGCGTTGCGGGAGAGTTGCGACACCCTGATCGTGATTCCGAACGACCGGTTGCTGCAGATGGGCGATGCCGCGGTGTCGCTGATGGATGCGTTCCGCAGTGCCGATGAGGTGCTGCTCAACGGCGTGCAGGGCATCACCGACCTGATCACCACGCCGGGGCTGATCAACGTCGACTTCGCCGACGTCAAGGGCATTATGTCGGGCGCCGGCACCGCCCTGATGGGCATCGGCTCCGCCCGCGGCGAAGGCCGCGCGCTCAAGGCCGCCGAGATCGCCATCAACTCGCCGCTGCTGGAAGCCTCGATGGAGGGCGCTCAGGGCGTGCTGATGTCGATAGCCGGCGGCAGCGACCTGGGCCTGTTCGAGATCAACGAGGCGGCATCGCTGGTGCAGGACGCCGCCCATCAAGACGCCAATATCATTTTCGGCACCGTGATCGACGACTCGTTGGGCGACGAGGTGCGCGTTACGGTCATCGCGGCCGGCTTCGACGCCGCCGGCCCTGGCCGCAAGCCCGTCGTCGGCGGCACCGCCGGGGAAAAGGTCGGTGCTCACCGGATCGAATCGGCCAAGGCCGGCAAGCTCACCTCGACGCTGTTCGAGCCGGTCGACGCTGTCAGCGTGCCGCTGCAGACCAATGGCGCGACCCTGAGTATTGGCGGCGATGACGACGACGTCGATGTGCCGCCGTTCATGCGCCGCTGAGCCTGGCAATGTGCGCCACACCCCGGCCCCGGCCGATCGTCGGGGCCGACTGGCCGAGAACGGGTTCGCCGATACAGGTCACGTGAGCGTTCGCATCCGGCGGGTGACCACCACCCGCACGGGCGGTGTCTCTTCGGCGCCGTTCGACACCTTCAACCTCGGCGACCATGTCGGTGACGACCCGGCGGCGGTGGTCGCTAACCGCGCACGCCTGGCCGCCGCGATTGGCCTCGGCGCCGACCGGGTGGTGTGGATGAACCAGGTCCATGGTGATCGAGTCGAGGTGGTCGACGAGCCGCGTGACGGCGCGGTCGACGACACCGACGCGTTGGTGACCCGCACGCCCAGGCTGGCACTGGCGGTGGTGACGGCCGATTGTGTGCCGGTGTTGATGGCCGACGCGCGCGCGGGTGTGGCCGCGGCGGTGCACGCAGGCCGCGTCGGCGCGCAGCGGGGGGTGGTGGCCCGCGCGGTGGAGACGATGGCGGCGCTGGGCGCGCAGGTCGGCGACATTTCGGCGCTGCTGGGCCCAGCGGTCAGCGGCCGTAACTACGAAGTGCCCGCGGCGATGGCCGACGAGGTCGAGGCGGCGTTGCCGGGCAGCCGCACCACCACCGCGGCCGGAACTCCCGGACTCGACCTACGGGCCGGAATCGCTGGCCAGCTCCGGGATTTGGGTGTCATGTCGATCGACATCGATCCGCGCTGCACGGTTGCCGACCCGACACTGTTCAGCCATCGCCGGGGTGCGCCGACTGGGCGGCTGGCGTCGCTGGTCTGGATGGAGTGACCGCCATGGCGGTGTACATGCCAGCCCAAGGAAACCGCGAAGCGGAATTGACCCATGCGTTGGCGGCCGTGCGTTCGCGACTCGCGATGGCCGCGGAAGCGGCGGGTCGCAATGTTGGCGAAATTGAACTTCTCCCTATTACCAAATTCTTTCCAGCAACCGATGTTGCGATTTTGTCTCGATTGGGTTGTCGGTCCGTTGGCGAATCGCGAGAGCAGGAAGCTTCGGCAAAGGTGGCCGAACTCGCTCGGTTGGCAGCGGCTTCTCCGCGCGCGGATTGGCGGAAAGTGCACTGGCACATGGTCGGCCAGATTCAGCGGAAGAAGGCCCGTTCGCTGGCCCGCTGGGCCCACACCGCACATTCGATCGACGGCGCGCAACTGGTGACCGCGCTCGACCGGGCGGTGGCGGCGGCGGTGGCCGAGGGCCGTCGCGAGAACCCGCTGCGGGTCTATGTTCAGGTCAGCCTCGACGGCGACGTGTCTCGCGGCGGCGTCGACATCGGGACGCCGGGGGCCGTCGACCAGGTCTGCGCGCAGGTCGAGGAGTCGGGAAGCCTGGAACTGATCGGGTTGATGGGTATGCCGCCGCTGGACTGGGACCTGAACGAGGCCTTTGACCGGCTGCAATCGGAGCACCGCCGGGTGCTGGAATCGCACCCGAACGCGGTGGGTCTGTCGGCCGGCATGTCGGATGATCTGGAAATTGCCGTCAAACATGGTTCGACGTGTGTGCGTGTCGGTACCGCGCTATTGGGCCCTCGGCGGCTACCGTCACCGTGAGTAGTCACTGTAGTCACAGCTTCATCACGGACACCAATACTCCCAGGGGCTAGAAGGGGTCAACGCAATGAGCACACTGCACAGAGTCAAGGCCTATTTCGGTATGGCCCCGATGGACGACTACGACGACGAGTACTACGACGACCGCGCTCCCTCCCGTGGCTTCCCGCGCCCTCGATTCGACGACGGGTATGGCCGCTACGAGGAGCGCGACTACGACGACCCGCGCGGCGAGCCGGGCGACTATCCGCCGCCCAGTAGTTATCGCGGCGGCTACCCCGAGGAAGCCCGCTACAGTCCCGTTCATCCCCGCGAGTTCGAGCGGTCCGAGATGAGCCGCCCGCGCCTCGGGTCGTGGTTGCGCAATTCCACCCGCGGAGCGCTGGCGATGGATCCACGCCGCATGGCGATGATGTTCGAAGAAGGCCATCCGCTGTCGAAGATCACCACGCTGCGGCCTAAGGATTACAGCGAGGCCCGCACTATCGGCGAGCGGTTCCGGGACGGTACCCCGGTCATCATGGACCTGGTGTCGATGGACAACGCGGACGCAAAACGGCTGGTCGACTTCGCGGCCGGCTTGGCCTTCGCGTTGCGCGGCTCGTTTGACAAGGTCGCCACCAAGGTGTTCCTGCTGTCGCCCGCTGACGTCGACGTATCCCCGGAGGAGCGTCGCCGGATCGCTGAAACCGGCTTCTACGCTTACCAATAGACACGTCAGCCCCGCTGGATAGCAGGGTGCGGCACTGCCCTGACGTGCGACGAGGCCCACACGTGATGTGTGCCCGCGCGCCGAGTCGGTACGCTGGCAATTGCCGTGCCAGTGCGCGGCCATTGACATCTCATCGTTAAGATTCGGGGCTCTCGTTGGTGCTGTTCTTCCAGATCCTTGGGTTCGCGCTGTTCATCTTCTGGCTACTGCTCATCGCTCGGGTGGTCGTTGAGTTCATCCGCTCGTTCAGCCGTGACTGGCGTCCCACCGGCATCACCGTGGTGATCCTGGAGATCATCATGTCGGTCACCGATCCGCCGGTGAAACTGCTACGTCGGTTGATCCCACAACTCACCATCGGCGCCGTCCGCTTCGACCTGTCCATCATGGTGCTGCTGCTGGTCGCGTTCATCGGCATGCAACTGGCCTTCGGCGCCGCGGCGTGACTCACGCCTGCGCGGGCGCGCGTGCATCTGGGCGACGGTTCGGCCACGGTTTGGCGTCGGTTTGATGCGCGCAATTTGAAAATTTTAAGGATTGGGATTTTATTGCTCTTAGTGTTTGAAATTGGGTCTTATTTATTGGCTAATCGGCAACCGCCGGGTCTGGTGTGACAGGATGGACGGCAGTTGCACAACGGCTACCACTCCGTTCTACACTTTCCAGAACGTTTGACAGGAACTTGAGGGGAACGAACAATGCCGCTTACACCAGCCGACGTTCACAATGTGGCGTTCAGTAAGCCGCCAATCGGCAAGCGCGGTTACAACGAAGACGAGGTCGACGCCTTCCTCGACCTCGTGGAGAACGAGCTGACGCGGCTCATCGAAGAGAACTCCGATCTGCGTCAACGGATCGAGGAGCTCGACCAGGAGCTGGCCGCCGGAGGCGGCGCCGGTGCCGCCTCGTCTCTCGCTGCTCAGCCCACCCAGGCGATTCCTGTCCCCGAACCCGAGCCCGTCAAGCCGGCGCCCGTGGCCGCGTCGGCGGGAACCAACGAGGAGCAGGCCATGAAGGCCGCTCGGGTGCTGAGCTTGGCTCAGGACACGGCCGACCGGCTCACCGGCACCGCCAAGGCCGAGTCGGACAAGATGCTGGCCGATGCCCGCGCCAACGCCGACCAGATCCTCAGCGAGGCCCGTAACACCGCTGAGACCACGGTCACCGAGGCCCGGCAGCGTGCCGACGCAATGCTGGCCGATGCCCAAACCCGCTCCGAGACTCAGTTGCGCCAGGCCCAGGAGAAGGCCGACGCCCTGCAGGCCGATGCGGAACGCAAGCATTCCGAGATCATGGGAACCATCAACCAGCAGCGCACGG
>DATIOT010000411.1:0-2381 GCA_035472875.1 Mycobacterium sp. | reverse complement strand
CCATGAAATACAAGGTCGACCCGACCTTGCAGCTGACCCACGGCGTGGCCATCACCTCCTCGATCCACCCCACCGGCGACACCCACATCGAACCGGTCCGCTACGGCAAGGGCTCCAATCTGATGGGCATGCTGCAGACCCTGATGACCGACGGCGGGGGCCGCTGGCCGCGCTGGCTGAAGTTCCTCGCCCTGGCCGCGAGGAACCCGGCAGCGCTGCTGCGCGTGCTGACCGTGAAGAATTGGAGCGAGCGCACCGTCATTACCTTGGTGATGCAGCACCTAGACAACTCCATCACCACCTTCACCAAGCGCGGACTGCGCGGGCGCCGTCTGTCGAGCAGGCAAGGCCACGGCCAGCCCAACCCGACGTGGATTCCGGTGGGCAACCAAGCGACCCGCAGGATCGCCGACAAGATCCACGGCGTGCCCGCCGGAAGCTGGGGTGAACTGTTCAACATCCCGATGACCGCACATTTCCTCGGCGGCTGCGTTATCGGCGCCGACCCTGAGCACGGCGTCATCGACCCCTACCACCGGGTATACGGCTACTCCACCCTCAGCGTGGTCGACGGCTCGGCGGTCTCGGCGAATCTGGGCGTGAACCCCGCATTGACGATCACCGCGCAGGCCGAACGGGCCGCGGCGATGTGGCCGAACAAGGGCGAGAAGGATCAGCGACCCGAACATGGCCAGGGCTATCGCCGGATGCAGCCGATCGCTCCGCACCATCCCGTGGTACCGGAAGGCGCGCCGGGCTCATTGCGGCTCCCACTCGTCGAGATCCGCCCGAAGGTTACTGACGCAGCGCAGACGCCGGGTGCCGGAGTCGCCTGAGGCCGGCGTATCACTATCGACAGAACTGACGCCCCATGAGCCCACGCGCTGCAAAGAATCGGCCCGCCGGCCGAGCTGGACGCCGGCTACGTCTTGACCTGTCAATCGCACCCCACGAGCCTGACCGATCGCTCGACTACGACGCCTAGGAGCGGAAGATTCAGTGGCCTCGACGTTGTTCCAGAAGACGAAGTCACACCGGCAGCAGCTGGTCGACCACCGCGGCCAGCTGCTTGGCAGACCGGCACTCGTGCATCGTGATCACCTCTTGGTAACGCGGCACCGCCGAGTCGCCGCTGCCCCACAGGTGTTTGGGCTCGGGGTTGAGCCAGTGCGCGTGCCGGCTGGCGGTCACCATATCGGCCAGCACATCGATGGCCGGGTCGCGGTAGTTGGTGCGGCCGTCCCCGAGCACCAGCAGCGAACTGCGCGGTGACAGCACATTCGGGTGAGCCTGCATGAACGAGACGAAAGCGTTGCCGTAATCGGAATGACCGTCCCGGCTGTAGACGCCGGCCTCCCGGGTGATCCGCTGGATCGCCACAGCCAGGTCGGCCTCAGTACCGAACATGTGGGTCACCTCGTCGGTGGTGTCGATGAAAGCGAAGATACGAACACGCGAGAACTGTTGGCGCAAAGCGTGTACCAGCAGCAGGGTGAAGTGGCTGAACCCGGCGACGGAACCGGACACGTCGCACAGTACGACCAGTTCGGGGCGCGCCGGGCGGGGTTTGGCCAGCACCACGTCGATCGGCACGCCACCGGTGGACATCGACTTGCGCAGCGTTTTGCGTAGATCGATCGACCCGGCGCGTGCGCGGCGCCGGCGGACCGCCAGCCGGGTCGCCAGAGTGCGGGCCAGCGGCGCCACCACCCGGCGCATCTGGCGCAGTTGCTCGCCGGAGGCTCGCAGGAACTCCACGTTCTCGGAAAGCTGTGGGATGCCGTACATCTGGACGTGGTCGCGGCCGAGCTGCTCGGCGGTGCGCCGCTTGGTCTCGGCATCGACCAGCTTGCGCAGCTGCGTGATTTTCTGCGCGGCAAGCGCTTTGGCGATCTGTTCCTGAGTGGGTGTGGGCTCGTCACCATAAGGAGCGAGCAGCCCCGCGAGCAGTTTGCCTTCCAGCTCATCCAGCGCCATCGCCTTGAGCGCCTGATACGACGAGAATGACGGGCCGCGGCTGGAGCTGTATTTGCCGTACGTCTCGACGATCCGCGCGATCATCGCGACCAGTCGTTCGTCCATGTCGGCGAGGTCGTCGTTCTCGGTGAGTAGGTCCAGCAGCATCTGGCGCATCGCCTCGAGGTCGTCGGGCGGCAAAGCATCGCCGTCCACCTCGTCTTCCGCATCTTCCAAGACCGCCGCGCGCGCACCCAACGCTGCAGGAAACCACAGGTCGAACATGGCGTCATAGGTCTCGCGGTGATCGGGCCGGCGCAGCACCGCACAGGCGATACCTTCGCGCAGCACCTCACGATCACCCAGGCCAAGGGTGGCCATCACCCGGCCGGCGTCCACTGTCTCCGATGGGCCTACCGAAATCC
>DATIOT010000410.1:0-5196 GCA_035472875.1 Mycobacterium sp. | reverse complement strand
GAAGAATCCAGCCGGATCCTGCGCCGCGCCCGCGCCGCCCGCCGCCTCCCGCTCATCGCCACCACGGCCAAGCAGACCGGATGAGCATCACCACGGCCAACCAGCCCCGGGTCAAAGCGCTGAAAGCCGCCCGCGCCAAAGACAGTGAGCTCAAGCGTCGACGCGCCCTGGCCGCGCTGGAAGCGCTGGAAGCCACCGGCGCGTCGATCACCTTCACCGCGGTGGCCAAAGCCGCCGCGGTGTCCACCTGGCTCGTCTACGCCGAAGGAATCCGCGAACACATCGACGCCGCTCGACACCGCCAAGCCCACCACGGCGCCGCCCCAGCACCGACGTCCTCCGCCAAGCGCACCACGACATCGGACAGTCTGCGCACCGACCTGGCCATCGCCCGAGATCAGGTCAAGACGCTGCGCGCCGAGCGGGACAAACTCCAGCAGCGCCTGCGCCTGCAACTCGGCGCCGAGCTCGAAGCACCCGACCGGGCCCACCTGACCGCACGCGTCGCCGACCTCGAAGCCATCAACCGTCGACTCGTCGCCGACCGCGACGCCCGCGCCACCGAGGCCGACACCGCGAAACGTCGGGTCGCCGAACTCGAAGACGAGCTATCCGCCGCACGCGAAAGCCTGCGTCGGGTCATCAAAGCCCAAAACCGAGCACCATGACGCATACCTTCGCAACCGCTCCTGCCCGCAGCCGCACACTCCCACGTGCCTCACGTGCCCCACACTCGAAAATGCCTCTGAGCAGCAGATTTTCAGAAAAAATACAGATAAACTACGCCATGGCGCTGCTGCACGCCGGGGTCGACACCTCGGTCATAGCGCTCTGGCTCGGCCACGAGGACCCCAGCTCGACGCAGGCCTACCTGCACGAACCCTCAGAAATTGCATCACGCGGGAGAGTTTCGGCTGGCTGGCAGGTGAGAGACCAAGGTTACGTTACCGGGTTGGCCGTCTGAAAGCGGCTGTTGGCCAGGAGATTTGCGCAAGGCATTCCGTCTGATGCATGATTCACCCACTCTTCGGATGCGTTGGAGGTGGGGGTGCGGCAGGTCGATCTGGCGGGAGCGGCTCATCTGGTGCTGGTGTCCGGGGTGGTTCATCTGCGCCCGCAGGACGTCATGGTCGAGGCGATGCTGCGCGGCTGGCGGGCTCAACAGGCCGCGCGAGGGCTGCGGGAGAGCACGGCGGCCGACAGGGAGCGCTCGGTGCGCCGGTTCCTGGCGTTCACCAACGAGTACCCGTGGGGGTGGACACCGACCCACGTGGACGAGTGGTCGTTGTGGATGACCAGCGAGAAACGCCTGGCACCGTCCACGATTCGTGGCTATCAGGGCAATCTGCGGCTGTTCAGCGAGTTCCTCACCGATGCCCGCTACGGCTGGCTTGTTGCGTGCGAGAAGGAGTTCGGCACCCATCCGGTCCCGATCTGCCACGAGTGGAACACGATCGCGCACCTGAACAGCTACGAAGGCCGCCCGGAGGCAAGACCGTTCACGCGGGAGGAGTTGCAGCGGTTCCTCGACTACGCCGACGCCCAGGTCGAGCGCGCGGTCCGCGCGAAACGCAAAGGAGCGCTGGCCGCCTACCGTGACGCTACCTTGTTCAAGGTCATCTACGGCTGGGGGTTGCGGCGGACGGAGACGGCGAAGCTGGATGTAGTGGATTTCGGCCGGAACCCGAAGGCGCCGCAGTTCGGGCGCTTCGGCATGCTGAATGTCCGCTACGGCAAGGCGAAGAGGGGCCAGCCGCCGCGGCGCCGGAATGTGTTGTCGGTGATGGATTGGGCGGTGGAGGCCGTCGCGGACTATGTCGAGAACGTGCGGCCGAGGTTCGGGTTCGAGGATCATCCGGCGTTGTGGGTCACCGAACGTGGTGGCCGAATCAAACCGGCGGAGATCAACGCACGGTTCGTCGACTACCGCGATGCCTTGAAGTTGCCGAAAACGCTTGTGCCCCACTCAATCCGGCACTCGTATGTCACCCACCTCACCGAGGACGGAGTTGATCGGCGCTTCATCCAATCTCAGGTCGGCCACGAGTGCGACAGTTCCACGGCAATCTACACCCACGTCAGCGACGACTACATGAACACTGCTCTGCGTCAGGCGCTTTCGCCTGCGTTCGCCCCGTCCACCCCTAGATAAGGATCGTCATGGCAGCCAAGCTGGACTACCGTTGGAATCTGCGCCGGGTGATGGCCGAGCGCGGCATGTTCGCCACCACCGATCTCAGCGCCCCGTTGGCGAAGCGGGGCATCGAACTGTCCTCGAGCCAGGTCTACCGGCTCGTTGTCGAGCGCCCGGAACGACTGAGCCTGAAGGTGCTCATGGCGCTGCTGGACATCCTCGATTGCACGATGGACGACCTGATCGAGCCAGTCGCCACGGTCTCGGCTACAGCCACGCGGAAGAAGGCCGTCGGTGCCGAGAGCAGCGTCGGCGATCTACGGCCCAAGCGGGCCCGCATCCGTGGATCCGGTCAATCCTGACCGTGGTCGAGCAAGACCGAGCGATCGCTGACCCGATCGGCCTGATCGCGGACCTGGTCGCCGCGGCCGAACCGCATCTGGCGCTCGACCGGATCCGTTCGGTGGTTGTCGCGGTGGCGGGAGGCCGGGCGAAATCACGGCGGCTGGCCGCGGCCTTGGCGGCACGTCCAGGAGTTCTGCTCGACGGCCGGTCCCCGGCACCGCGCGTGGTTGGTGAGCTGCTGCGGGCATTGCGCGCGGCCGGCGCCACTGCGATCTCACCGCCATCCTGCGCCACCTGCGGCAAGGCCCTGCGGACCTTCACCCGCCGAGGCGAGCACTGGTATTGCGGCCCTTGCGAACAACGGCGGGCACCGTGTGCTGGCTGCGGTGAGATCAAGCGGGTGAAGGTCATCGACCGGGATGGACAGCCACGATGCGCGCAGTGCTCGGACGTCGACGACCGTGACCCGATATCGGTGATTCATGCTGTTGTCGCCGAACTGGATCCACGAGTCGACAGGGACACGATCACCGACCTGGTCGACAAGTCCTGTCGGCAGCGCGCCTATCAGCTGAAACTGGCCTGGGCCATCGAGTCCGATCCCGCGCTGCTCACCGGTGACGCTCATCGAGCACCGCTGCGGGTGATCCCCCGGTTCGTCGAGCATCTGCATGCGGCGCGAGTGGCCGGCGTCATTCTGCCGACTTGCCCCGGTTGCCATCGTGTGGTGCGTATCGACAAGCCGCTCAACGGAGTTCGGGTCTGCCGAACCTGTATCGCGCACTCCCGTATCGAAGAATGTTCACGTTGCCGGGCCCGTCGAGAGCCGGTCACCCGCGATCGGCACGGCCGCCCGATCTGCGCCAACTGCTTCGTCACCGATCCCGCCAATCTGGAGACTTGTACCGGATGCGGGCGACGCCGCTCGGTCAGCCGCCGCACCGCGCACGGGCCGCTCTGCCCGACCTGCCACGCATTACCGGTGCTGACCTGTTTCCTCTGCGCCGATATCACGCCCTGCGGAATCTCCCGCACGACAGGGCGACCTTGGTGCCCGACCTGCCAACGCCGCTCAGCGAAATGCTCGAGCTGCACCCAGCTCGCTCCGATCGCTGCCGGCACCCTGACCCGCCCGCTCTGCGCCGACTGCGCGCCGCCCCCGTCCTGGCTCGACTGCCCCACCTGCAGCGACCCCGACCACCCGAAACCCGGGCGATGCGAACGGTGTCTGATCAACAGGCGCCTCGACGAGATCATGGGCCCGGCCACGGCCGACCTCGCTCCTGGGCTGCTGGCCCTGCGCCACGACATCGCTACCGCCGAACACTCCATCACCGCCAACCGCTGGCTCACCAAACAACCCGTCGCATCGGTACTGGCGGACCTGGCAGCCGGGCGCATGCCCCTGACCCATGAGGCACTCGACAAGCTGCCCAAACGTCAGATCCACGAGCACCTGCGTCTCACGCTAGTCGCTGTCGGCGCTCTCCCCGAGCGCGACGAGGAACTTATCCGCCTCGAGCGAGCGCTCACCGACTTCCTTGCCACACAACAGGATCCGGCCCGTCGGAAAGTCCTGCACCGCTACTTGATCTGGAACCTGCTCAGACGCCTGCGCAGCCGGAACAACGGCCGCCCCACCACCCGGCAACAAGCCCTGCGCATCCGCCTCCACCGACGCGCAGCCGAGGCATTCCTCGGCTGGCTCGACACCCACAGCCTCACCCTGGCCACCTGCGGACAGACCGATCTCGAACACTGGCTGACCGATCCCGCCGGCGGCTACCGCTACGAAACCGCCACGTTCATCCGATGGGCACACGCCAACAAGCTCACCACCGCCTACCTGCCCGCCCGACGCTGGCGCGGCCCGGTCAACCCGATAGACGATGATCACCGCTGGGGAGCCGCCCGAAAACTCCTGCACGACAGCACAATCGACACCGAGGACCGGCTCGCCGGTCTGCTGCTGCTCCTCTACGCCCAAGGCCCGTCCACAATCAGCCTGCTCACCACCGACCAGATCACCATCTCCGACACTGACGTTCGGATCACCTTCGGCCGAACACCGATCCGACTGCCCAACCCCGTCGACGACCTGGCCCGCACCGTCGTCAGCACGCGCAAAGGCCACGCCACCATCGGCGCCACCGGTCCGTCACGCTGGCTGTTTCCCGGAGGCCAGCCCGGCCGCCCGATCAGCACCGAACGACTCAAACTGCGCCTCAACCGACTCGGCATCCGCCCCAGCCAGGCCCGCAGCACCGCGCTGTTCCAACTCGCCACCGAGATCCCCGCGGCAATCCTCGCCCGAACACTCGGCATCAGCGTCAACTCCGCCGTCCGCTGGCAACAAATCTCCGCCGGAGACTGGACCAGCTACGCAGCCGACGTCAGCTGGCGAACCACCCCACAACCAAGACCAGACCAAGGCATTCGGACAGTTTGAATATCCAACGTCACCATTTCACGAGATGAGGATAAGCGCCGAGCCGTGGAGGCTGTCGCCGCCGGGGAGCGTTTTCGATGACTGCGCCGGTGTCGCGTCTGCTGGTCGGCACCGACGCCGACCAGGGGTTGGTGAGCGACGACGCCGGCTGGCTGGGATGGCTGTCTGCCCATACCGATGCCGCGTGGCGGCCGGGCGAGTGGGACGGGTCGCTGTGGCTGTTCACCGGCGATTTGGACAGCGATCGGACCGCTGCGTGGCGGTGTCG
>DATIOT010000409.1:0-7141 GCA_035472875.1 Mycobacterium sp. | reverse complement strand
GTCTGGTTGATCGCCAGGTTGGCCTGCTCGGCGAAGGTGCGCCGGGTGGTGTGCTGGAAACCGTGGGTGTTCTCCTCGACCTTGTCGAAGACGATGACGGTGTCGTAGAGCGAGAACCCGAGGATCGTCAGCCAGCCGATGACCGTGGCCGGGGTTACTTCGAAACCGACCAGCGAATACACGCCTGCGGTAACGGCGAGGTCGAAACACATGGTCGTCAGCGCGGAGATGGCCATATAGCGCTCGTAGCGCACCGTGATGTACAGGCTGACCAGCGCCACGAACACCACCAGCGCGATCAGCGCCTTATCCGTGATCTGGTCGCCCCAGGTTTCCGACACCGCCGAGTCACTGATGGCCTGCTTGCTGGGCTTGCCATCGGTGCCCTTGGGTCCGAACGCGTCGAACAAGGCGTTGCGTAATTTCGAGGTTTGGTCGTTGGACAGCGTTTCCGAGCGAATCTGCACCGTCGCCGCAGCGCCGTTGCCGACGATGACCACCGATTCGGGGTCACCGCCAATGGTCTTCTTGAAGACGTCGGTCACCGCGGCGGTCGTGGCGGCGCCGCGTGGGAACGACACCGTGGTGCCGCCCTTGAAATCGATCCCGAACGTGAAGCCGCGCACGATGATGCTCACGATTGCCACCGCGACGATCGCGCCGCTGATGCCGTACCACAGCCGACGGCGTCCGATCACCTCGAACGCACCGGTCCCGGTGTAGAGCCGGGAGAAAAAGCTATGGTGCGTCAGCTGAGTGGCGGTGTCGGAGGTCAGCTCCACCGCGCCTTCGGTTTCGGTGATTTCGGCTGCATCCGTTTCGGCTTTGTCGGTTTTCGTACCAGTGCCGGTCTTCCCCTTGGCGGCCATCGCGCTATCCCCGTCCAGTCTGCACATGCGACGAAGCCCGGCGTTCGCGGGCGACCTGCTGAACAGCGCCCAGGCCGTTGTACGCCGGCTTCGCCAGCGTCGGAGACTTGGAGGCCAGGTATACCAGCGGCCAGGTCACCAAGAACACCACTACGAGGTCGAGGATCGTGGTGAGCCCCAGGGTGAAAGCGAATCCCTTCACCTGGCCGATCGCCAGGAAGTACAGCACCGCGGCGGCCAGGAAGGTCACGGTGTTGCCCGACACGATGGTCTTGCGGGCCCGCACCCAGCCTCGTGGCACCGCTGACCGGAACGAACGGCCTTCGCGGATTTCGTCTTTGATGCGTTCAAAGAACACCACGAACGAGTCGGCGGTGGTGCCGATACCGATGATCAGACCCGCGATACCCGCGAGGTCCAGGGTGTAGTTGATATATCGGCCCAGGAGCACCAGGATCGCGAAAACCATTGCGCCGGAAGCGACTAGCGACAACATGGTGAGCAATCCCAGCACCCGGTAATACAGCAACGAATAGAGCAGCACCAGGATCAATCCGATCGCACCCGCGATCAGGCCCGCTCGCAACGAGGTCAATCCCAATGTCGCCGAAACGGTTTGGGCTTCCGACGACTCGAAGGACAGCGGCAGCGACCCGTATTTCAGGACGTTGGCCAGCTGGCGCGCGGTCGAGGCGGTGAACGGCGGATCGCCACCGGTGATCTGGGTCCGGCCGCCGGGGATCGCTTCTTGGATCATCGGGGCGCTGACGACCTGCGAGTCCAAGGTGAAGGCGGTCTGGGTACCGATATGAGCAGCGGTGAAGTCAGCCCAGGTATTTGACGCCGCGGGCTTGAATTGCAAATCGACGACGTAACCGACGCCGCGCTGGTTCATGCTCGACGTGGCGTTCTGGATCTGGTCGCCGCTGATGATCGACGGCGCCAGCAGATACGCCACCTTGTGGTCGGTCGAGCAGGTCACCAGGGGCAGATTCGGGTCGTCGTTGCCGGCCAGAATGTCGTCTTTATCGCAGCGCGTCGCCTCGAACTGCAGGGCAAGGAACTGAATGCCCTGACGGGGGCTCTGCCGCCACTTCTTCTCATCGGCGATGCGCTCGGCGAGATCCTTGCGGGGATCCGGCGGCGCAGGCTGATCAGTCGGCGGCGGCGACTCCCCCGCCGGCGCCCCCGGTGCCGGTGCCGGCGCGTTGCTCCCGGGCGCGGGAGGTGCGGGACTTGGTACAGGGCTGGGTGTTGGCGGTGGGTCTTGCGGGTAGGGCCGGGGTTGCGCCCCGGGTTGTCCGGTCGGCGCCGGTGGGGCCGGTGGTGGCGGGACCGCGCCCGGTTGGCCAGTCGGCGCGGGTTGGCCGGTCGGTGCCGGTTCGCCGGGCGCCGGCCCACCGGGAGGAGCCCCGGGCGGCGTTCCGGCAGGCTGGCGCGGCGCAGGCTTGGGTTCAGCGCTTTGGGCCGGCATCGAGTTGAGCACCGGCCGGATGTAGAGCCGTGCGGTCTGCCCCAGATTGCGGGCCTGGTTGCCATCGCTTCCGGGCACCGTAATGACCAGGTTGTCGCCGTCGACGACGACCTCCGAACCGGAGACGCCCAGCCCGTTGACCCGCGCGCTGATGATCTGCTGCGCCTGTGCCAACGAGTCTCTGCTCGGGCGCGAACCGTCCGGGGTGCGCGCGGTCAACGTGACGCGGGTGCCGCCCTGAAGATCGATGCCGAGCTTGGGGGCGGCTCGCTTGTCCCCGGTAAGAAAGACCAGCAGATAGACACCAATGAGCATCAACAAGAAAACCGACAGGTAGCGGCTAGGGTGCACCGGCGCCGAAGACGATGCCACGTTTCTTTTATCTCCTTGAGAATCGGTTTCTTACCCCGACAGAGCCTACGTGTCGCCCGCACATACCCTTCGCGCAAGCGTCATGTCGGTTCACTGGCCGGTCAGGAATCCTTGGTCACCCGGTGATCGTCGGCGGAACCTTGGGAGTCTTCCGGGTCGTCGGACTCGTCTAGATCCTCATCTTCGTCGAAGTCTTCGGGGTCGTCCGGCAGGATTCGATCGCGGACGGCCAGCTTCATCCAGGTGGTCACCACGCCGGGCGCGATCTCGAGGTCGACGGTGTCTTCGGTGATGTCGACGAGGGTGGCTTGCAGGCCAGACGTGGTGTGCACCCGGTCACCGGGCTGCAGTGACTCGTGCAGGTCGATTGTGGCTTGCGTGGCGCGCCGCTGGCGACGCGACGCAAAGTACATGAACCCGCCCATGATGAGCAGGAACGGCAAGAACAAGACCAAACTCTCCATCGACGCGCCTGTCTTTCGTATCGGTATTGCTCGGTATTCCCTGGTCGGTGCCAGACCGATCAGGAGGTCCCGCACCTCGTACCGGTCCCAGTGTGCCATTGTCGCAGGTCGCAACCGACCGGCACCGACGTAGACCATCCGCCGGCGATCTCTTGGGTCGCCTGCTCGACCCGGCTGAGGCCCGGCTGACCAGATAGGCTTTTGTTCGCGACGTGACAGGCGCGCCGCGGTGAGGAGAACGTCGTGGCCAGCCTCGAGCAGACTCGCCAGCTGGTCACCGAAATCCCAGGTCCCGCATCACTGGAGCTGAACAAACGCCGGGCCGTGGCGGTGTCCCAAGGAGTGAGCGTCTCTTTGCCGGTGTTCGTGGCGCGCGCCGGCGGCGGCATCGTCGAGGACGTCGACGGCAACCGGCTTATCGACCTGGGTTCTGGTATCGCCGTAACCACCATCGGCAATTCGTCGCCCCGGGTGGTGGACGCGGTACGCGCGCAGGTGGCCGACTTCACCCACACCTGCTTCATGGTGACGCCGTATGAGGAGTACATCGCCGTCGCCGAAGAGCTCAATCGGATTACCCCGGGTTCCGGCGAGAAGCGCTCGGTGTTGTTCAATTCCGGCGCCGAGGCGGTCGAGAACGCAATCAAGGTCGCGCGCTCCTATACCCGCAAGCCCGCCGTGGTGGCGTTCAACCACGCCTACCATGGCCGCACCAACCTGGCGATGGCGCTGACCGCCAAGTCCATGCCCTACAAGAGCGGCTTTGGTCCGTTTGCGCCGGAGATCTACCGGGCGCCGCTGTCCTATCCGTATCGGGACGGCCTGCTCGACAAGGAACTGGCCACTGACGGCGAGAAGGCGGCCGCCCGGGCCATCAATGTGATCGACAACCAGGTCGGCGCCGAAAACCTTGCTGCCCTCCTCATTGAGCCGATCCAGGGCGAAGGCGGATTCATCGTCCCGGCCGAGGGATTTCTGCCGGCCCTGTTGGAGTGGTGCCGCAAGAACGGCGTGGTGTTCATCGCCGACGAGGTGCAAACGGGGTTTGCCCGCACAGGCGCGATGTTCGCCTGCGAACACGAGGGTATCGAGCCAGACTTGATCTGCATCGCCAAAGGCATCGCCGACGGATTGCCGCTGTCGGCGGTGACCGGCCGGGCCGAAATCATGGACGCCCCGCATGTCGGCGGCCTGGGCGGCACGTTCGGCGGCAACCCGGTTGCCTGTGCGGCGGCGCTGGCCACCGTCGAGACCATCGAGAGCGACGGCCTGATCGAGCGAGCCCAGCAGATCGAACGACTGATGACCGAACCGCTGTTGCGTCTGCAGGCCGGCGACGACCGGATCGGCGACGTGCGTGGTCGCGGCGCCATGATCGCCATCGAGCTGGTGAAATCCGGAACCGCCGACCCCGACGCCGAGCTGACCGAGAAGCTGTCCACCGCGGCCCACGCAGCCGGAGTCATCGTGTTGACCTGTGGCATGTTCGGCAACATCATCCGGCTGCTGCCGCCGCTGACCATCAGTGACGAGCTGCTGACCGAAGGAGTCGACATCCTGGGCCGGATCCTGGGCGACCTGTAGACAGGGACACCTGGCGCCGGCAGGTCCGTGGGCGATCTCACATTTTCTGCGGCGGTCCCGTCGTTGAGGAATACCTTTAGTTTAACTAACGTTTTAATTGTCAGCGCAGCGTCGCGCAATTCGGACTATTTCTCAGTTAGTACAAGGGAATTGTTATGTCGATAACTACGCGTGAAGAGCGGCTCGCCCGCCGCGTCGAGGAACTATCCGCCAACGACCCACAGTTCGCCGCCGCCAGGCCGGACCCGGCGGTCGCCGCAGCCCTTGAGCAGCCTGGGCTGCGACTGCCGCAGATCGTTCAGACCGTCCTCGAGGGTTACGCGGACCGACCGGCACTGGCGCAGCGCGCCGTGGAGTTCGCCAAGGACCCAAAGACCGGACGCACTGTCGCAGAGCCGCTCTCCCGCTTCGAGACCATCACCTACCGTGAGCTGGGCGACCGTGTCAGCGCACTCGCGTGCGCCTTGTCGAACGACTCGGTGCAGGCCGGGGACCGGGTTTGCGTGCTCGGCTTCACCGGCGTCGACTACACCACCATCGACTTGGCCCTAGGCCAAATCAGCGCCGTGTCCGTTCCACTGCAGACCAGCGCGGCGATCACCCAGCTTCAGCCGATCGTGACCGAGACCGAGCCCAGCGTCATCGCGGCGAGCGTGAACCAGCTGCCCGACGCCGTTGAGTTGATCTTGAGCGGCTCTCAAAGCGGCCCTGCGCCCGCGAAACTCGTGGTGTTCGATTACCACCCCGAGGTCGACGACCACCGCGAGGCCGTCGAAACCGCCCGCGCACAGTTGGCAGACACCGCGGTGATCGTGGAGACACTGGACGATGTCCTCAACCGCGGCAAAGCGCTGCCCGCCACACCGGTCACCGCGCGTGACGAAGACGACCCACTGGCCTTGCTGATCTACACCTCCGGCAGCACCGGCGCACCCAAAGGTGCGATGTATCCGCAGAGCAATGTTGGCAAGATGTTCTGCAGGTCGAGCAGAAACTGGTTCGGGCCAAGCGCCGCGTCGATCACCCTCAACTTCATGCCGATGAGCCACGTCATGGGACGCGGCATCCTCTTCGGCACGCTCGGCAATGGCGGCACCGCCTACTTCGCAGCCAAAAGTGACCTCTCGACGCTGCTGGACGACCTCACACTGGTGCGTCCCACCGAATTGAACTTCGTGCCGCGCATCTGGGAGACCCTCTACGGCGAATACCAGCGCCAGGTCGATCGGCGGCTTTCCGGCACCGGCGACCACGCTGACCGCGAGGCCATCGAAGCTGAGGTGCTGGACGAGCAGCGACAGTATCTGCTGGGCGGACGGTACATCTTCGCGATGACGGGCTCGGCGCCCACCTCCCCAGAGCTGAAGACCTGGGTCGAAGCCCTGCTCGAGATGCATCTGCTGGACGGCTATGGCTCCACCGAAGCCGGCATGGTCTTGTTCGACGGCGAGGTGCAACGCCCGCCGGTCATCGACTACAAGCTCGTCGACGTTCCGGATCTGGGCTACTTCGCCACCGACCGGCCGCACCCGCGAGGCGAACTGCTGCTCAAGACCGAGAACATGTTCCCCGGCTACTACAAGCGGCCCCAGGTGACCGCCGACGTGTTCGACGCCGACGGCTACTACCGGACCGGAGACGTCGTCGCCGAGGTCGGTCCCGACCGGCTGGAGTATGTCGATCGCCGCAACAACGTGCTCAAGCTCGCGCAGGGCGAGTTCGTCACCCTCGCGAAGCTGGAGGCGGTGTTCGGCAACAGCCCACAGGTCCAGCAGATCTACGTCTACGGCAACAGCGCACACCCCTACCTGTTGGCGGTTGTGGTCCCGACTGAAGAGGCACTGGAGCGCGCCGATCTGGACGCGCTCAAGCCGCTGATTGCCGATTCGCTGCAGAACGTCGCGAAAGAGGCCGGCCTGCAGTCCTACGAGGTGCCGCGCGACTTCATCATCGAGACAACACCGTTCACCCTGGAGAATGGTCTGCTCACCGGCATCCGCAAGCTGGCGTGGCCGAAGCTGAAGCAGCACTACGGCGAGCGGCTGGAACAGCTCTACGCCGAACTGGCCGCAGGCCAGGCCAACGAGTTGGGCGAACTGCGCCGCAGCGGAGCCGACGCACCGGTGCTGCAAACGGTGAGCCGAGCCGCGCGAGCGCTATTGGGCAGCGCCGCTACGGACCTGGCGCCGGATGCGCACTTCACCGATCTGGGCGGAGATTCGTTGTCCGCGTTGACATTCGGCAACCTGCTACACGAGATCTTCGACATCGATGTGCCGGTGGGCGTCATCGTCAGCCCGGCCAACGACCTGGCGGCCATCGCCGACTACATCGAAGGCGAGCGAGTTGGCACCAAGCGCCCCAGCTTCGCCTCGGTG
>DATIOT010000408.1:0-15840 GCA_035472875.1 Mycobacterium sp. | reverse complement strand
CCAGCTCGTAATCCGTCGGCCTACCACGCGGCCGTAGGTCCATGCCACGAATGCCCATACCAACAACCCGACCGCCACCAGGCCCAGAGCGTTAAACCTCGCGGCAGCCAGCAGATTGCCGTGCATAAGTGAGTACAGCATCCGCAAGCTGCCGCAGCCGGGGCAGTCGATACCCAACAATGCCTTGGTCGGACACACGGGTAGCGGGCCATGCGGGCTGGTCGGATCGCCCGCCCAGATCGCCGCGCACACCAGCGTCGTCGACGCCGCCACCATGAGTGGCGCACCCAAACTCAGCGTCGTCGACCCCTCGCGGGTCACCATGATCGCGACCCGTGCTTAGAACATCGCGGCGAGCATCGCCGCGTTCGTATTCCCTGCATTGTAGGCACCCGTCGCGACCAAGATCAGATTGATGACGATCACGATAAGTCCTACGACAACCGACCAGATAATCCATTTCCTGGCACTGTCGGCGGACGCCTGCGCCTCAGGGTAACGGCCCTGTGCCCATAACCCGTTGACTTGGCTGGACTTGACGATCGCCACGATCCCGAAGGGAAGGCAGCAGAACAGCGTCACCAGAATCGACCACACCAAGTGGCTATTCGGCGCTTGCCCGAGGGGCTGTTGCGGCGGGTAACCGGGCGGTGGTGGAGGGTAACCGGGCGGTGGAGGAGGCTGTTCAGTCATAGATTCTCCAGTCAAGAGCAGTGAGCTCGCGTGAAACGTGCTTACCATACCTGAGCGGCGCCGCGGCGGCACCATCTCTGCGAAATTCTTGTTTTCGGCGAATCGTCACGGGCTCACGCATGGATGTTCCACACCGAAACCGGCTGACAATCGAAATAGCCTGACTACTTTGGGCTTTCAACACCTTTGGGTATCGGGCGCGAAAGGCCAGCGAAGTTACCCGGGGCGGGCAGAGAATGATGCCCAGACAGACAATATCCAGCGGAATGTGTTGCATAGCCGCGGCATAGCCCTACGATCCCTATTTAGCAAAGCACTGTTCTCCGGCGAGCATGGCAAATGCACTCCCGGATGTCAGCGCAGCCGAACCGTCGGTCCGACAACCGTAAGGAGTCATAGGATGTCTCATCTCACTGATGCGCTGCGAGCCGCGACGGCTGCGGCGCTGATAAGCAATTTCGCCTTCGCTGGTGCCGCCACGGCGACGGCAGACCCCACCGGCACCGGTAGCTCGGCAGATGTCAACACACTGGCCGCCTCGCTCTCGAAGGGCTACGGCCTCAACAACTGCACTGCCCAGAACGTCACCGGCGGACAACTCGCCGCGCTCAAGTGCGGGCAAAGCCCCGACCCCAGCGGGCCTGTTATGGCGAAGTACATCCTCTTCAGCAACGGCGACGACCTAGCCGGCTCGTTCAAAGCCAGTATCAAAGATGACGTTCTGACCACGTGCGGGGACAGCGGCCAGTCACCGACTACCTGGCACCAGGGCAGCTCCACCACCAGCTCGGGATCGCTGGCATGCGGGACTTACCAGAACGGCGCCGAAATCATCTGGACCACGGACGCCAAGAACATATTGAGCTACATCCGCGCATCGAGCACTGACGTCCCATCGCTGTACCAGTGGTGGCGGGCCAACGGCTAACCTTCAGAGTTGGGCCGCAACGAGTTCTGCTACCGCACGCATCCCGGCACCGTTAGGGTGCAGCGGAGCTGGCCGACCCGGTAGCGGCACACCGTATCTCGCCGGCGTGGTTGTCCAAGGCTCGACCGACCATGCATGGTGTTGCCGCCTCGCCGCGGCGGCGCTGACGACCTCGCAGCCCGTTGCCGCGGCGGCCTCGGCCGTGAGTCGTTCGAGGGTGGCGGCCACGTGACGGCCCAGGTCGGCAGCTGCTTCCGAAAGCGGCGGGGCCGGTGCACCTGCGGGCGGCAGCATCGTCAGGTAGTCGACGAAACAAACCCGGGCGTGTGGTGCGCGCTAAAGCACGCCGCCGATTGCGCACAACGAATCGAACGCCTCCGCCAGGGCCCGATCGCGTGTGTCGCGGTCCAGCAGTTCAGCTATCCACCCAGCCAGCAGCGGCAGGCGCCGGGCGCACCGCGGCAGCGAGGCGGCCATTGAACTACCCAGCGCCACATAACGTTTGCGTGCGCTCTTCACTTCGTTCGTCGCCGGGCTGTTTTCAGCGTGCCGGGCTAGATGCCTGCGCCCAGAACCGTTTCGGGATCCGTCCGGCCCGCCGCGCCAGATAGCCGGCGGTGACGGCGGCGGCCATCGCGGCGGCCATGGCCGGTGGATCGGCGGCCCGGGTCACTGCGGAGGCCAACAGCACAGCGTCGCAACCCAACTCCATCGCCAGGGCGGCGTCGCTCGCGGTACCGATGCCGGCGTCGAGCACCACCGGAACGCCGGCCCGGGCGACGATCATCTCGATGTTGTGCGGGTTGGTGATGCCAAGGCCGGTACCGATCGGCGAGCCCAGCGGCATTACCGCCGCGCAACCGGTGTCCTCCAGCCGCCGGGCCAGCGCCGGGTCGTCGTTGGTGTAGGGCAGAACGACAAACCCGTCGTCGACCAATTGCTCTGCTGCCCGGACCAATTCAACTGCATCAGGCAACAGGGTCCGTTCGTCGGCGATCACCTCGAGCTTGACCCAGTTGGTGTTCAGCGCTTCGCGGGCCAGTTGCGCGGTGAGCACCGCCTCGGCCGCGCTTCGGCACCCCGCGGTATTGGGCAGCGGCGTGATGCCGAGCCGGTTGAGCAAATCCAGCATTCCGGTGCCGCCCTCGGCGTCGACCCGGCGCATCGCGACGGTGGTCAGCTCGGTGCCCGAGGCGATCAGCGCCTCTTCCAGCACGGCCAGGTTGGTCGCTCCCCCGGTACCCATGATGAGCCGCGACGCGAAGCTGCCGTCGGCGATCGTCAATTTGGAATCAGCCACCCTGCACCGCCGTCACCACCTCGAGCCGCGCACCGTCGAAAAGCTTTGTCGTCCAGTCTGAACGCGGCAGCAGCGAGAAGTCGATTGCCACCGCGATGCCCCGGTCCGGGAAGCCCAGCGACTCCAGCAGCGCGGCAACGGTGGTCTGCTCGTCGACCTCGACCCGTTTTTCGTTGACCACGACGATCATCAGTGGGCTCCCACCGGAACAAGTTCGGAAACAATCTGTTCGGCGGTCCACGGCGCCAGCAGAAACCCTGATCGGCCATGACCGGCGGCGACCAGGGTTCGGGCGTCCAGGCGTTGCACAAGGGGCAGATTGTCGGGTGTCATCGGGCGCAGGCCAGCGGCGCACTCGGCCAGCTCGTACTCACCCAGCGCCGGCACCACCGCGCACGCGTCGTCAAGCAGGTCACGGACTCCCGACACCACTGGGGCCGTATCGCGGCCGTGTTCATACTGGGTAGCACCGACCACCACCCCATCCGCACGCGGAACCAGGTACACCTGCCGTCCGTGCACGCGAGCGCGAATCACTCTGTGCAGCAACGGCATACAACCTTTTCGCCAGCGCAGACGCAGCACCTCGCCCTTCACCGGGCGCACCGGCAGGCCGGGCCACAGCGCGGGTGCGTCAATGCCATTGGCAATCACCACCGCGTCACCCTCGACACGAGACAGGTCGTACACCGGCGCCGCCCACCGAACTCCGAGACGCTCGCAGTCCATGGACAGTGCGTCGATCAGCGCGCGGTTGTCCACTGCCAGTTCGGTGGGCGCCCGAAAACCGTGTCGGATACCTTGTGCCAGCAGGGGTTCGACGTCGCGGGCGGCTGACTCCCAGATCACGGGGTGCCCCTGCGCGGACAACCAATCCGCAACCGTACGCAAGTCTGCGGCGTCGGCTTGATCGACGGCCACCACCAGCGACTCGCGGGCGGTGATCACATCCGTTGGCAGCCCGTCCAGAAAGCCGCCCTCGCGCCACAGCCGCAGCGATTCCAGGCCCAGCCGCAACAACCGCTCTTCACCGGGCCAGCCTTCGCTGTGCGGGGCCAGCATGCCGCCGGCGACCCAGGACGCACCTGTATCGCCGGTGCGGTGTACCCGCACCGACCATCCGGCCCGCGCCGCCCGTCGCGCCACCGACAGCCCGATGACGCCGCCGCCGATGACAGCCAGCAGCCCGATCGGTGGGCCCACTGTGTTCGTCGGCATCTTTGGCCTCCCTTCGCCGGCATGATCCGGATCAGGTGTGACGGTAAGGGCCGGTCCAGTTGCTCTGGCTGTGCCCATTCTCAGCCCCGCAGGTTACGGCTGCCCGGGACTCCCGTGTCTACGTTCTTCGGGTTATACGCTAGCGCGCTAACGTCGCGGTGTGCACGAGCCCGCTCCCCGTCTCGCGGCCGCGAGGCTGTATCTGTGTACCGACGCGCGGCGCGAGCGCGGCGACTTGGCCCAATTCGCCGATGCCGCCTTGGCCGGCGGAGTGGACATCATCCAGCTGCGCGACAAGGGATCGGTCGGCGAACAGCGGTTCGGCCCACTCGGGGCGCGCGACGAGCTGGCCGCCTGCGAGAGCCTTGCGGACGCCGCCCGCCGGCACGGTGCCCTGTTTGCGGTCAACGACCGGGCCGATATTGCCCGGGCTGCCGGCGCGGATGTGCTGCACCTGGGGCAGGGCGACCTGCCGCTGGGGGTGGCGCGAGAGATCGTCGGGCCGGCCACGCTGCTCGGCCTGTCCACCCACGACCCGCACCAGGCCGCCGCCGCTGCATGCGGCGGCGCCGACTATTTCTGCGTCGGCCCCTGCTGGCCCACCCCGACCAAACCGGGTCGCGAGGCGCCGGGCCTGCAGCTGGTACGGGCCGCCGCCGCACTCGGTAGCGACAAGCCGTGGTTCGCGATCGGCGGTATAGACGCGCGGCGGCTGCCCGACGTGCTCGATGCCGGTGCCCACCGGATCGTGGTGGTGCGGGCGATCACCGCGGCCGAGGACCCGCGGGCCGCGGCCGAACAGCTCAGGTCAGCGCTTGCAGCAGCGAGCTGATCCGGGGACTCAGCTGCGACGACGCCTGATCCGCGTCACCGGGCATGCACCAGACGAAAACTCCGGCCTCGATCTCCATCGTTCGGGGCAGGCGCTGGCGTCGTTCGTCGCCGTGGCCCAGCGGCACCGTCGCCGGGGCCGTGCGCAGGCGTTCCCAGCTGGCGGCGAAGCCGGGATGCAGCGGCAGGTCGGCCACCTCGTTCTCACCGACCCAGCGCAGCTCGGCGCTTTCCCGGTTGGGCACGGTGTGCAACAGCCCGCCGGCATCGGCGATGACGGTGGTGTAGGACCAGTGAGTACCGCCGATCCCGGCGACCTCAGCCGTAACCACCATCGCCCGCACCGCCAATCCGTCGGCGAGTAGGCCGGCCTCTTCGCGCGCTTCGCGGACCGCCGTCTGCTCCGCGGTCTCATGGCTGTCTCGAGCACCGCCCGGCAAACCCCAGGTGCCGCCTTGATGGCTCCACACCGCGCGATGCTGGAGCAACACTGCCGGGGTGCCGTCCGGTTGCGGGGCTCGCAGCAGCAGACCGGCCGCGCCATATCGACCCCAATAGTGGACGCCGCTGTCAGATATCACCCATCCGTCACCGTCGCCCTGCACGAGTTCAGGATATGCAGGCCTGCAATCTTCGATGCCTGGGGTCAATTGGGTCTGCCTCCCCCCATCCGCCGGAACATTCTCTTAGAATTCGCTTATAGAGGTTCGTGCAGCGACTTTTTAGAGGCCGAAAGATGAGGTCTGGACAGACGTGACGGTTGAGCTGGCGCACCCGTCGACCGAGCCGCAGGGGTCGCGGTCGCCGGCTGAACCAGCCCACCCCCGTTGGTGGTTCATCTCGACGACGCCTGGCCGCATCTTGACCATCGGCATCGTGCTGGCGGCCCTCGGCGTCTCCAGCGCCTTCGCCACCTCGACGACCATCAACCATCGGCAGCAGGTTCTGACTACAGTCCTCAACCACACCGAGCCGCTGTCATTCGCCGCGGGACGGCTCTACACCACACTGTCAGTCGCCGACGCCGCGGCGGCCACTGCGTTCATCGCCCAAGCCGAGCCGCGCCCTGTTCGGCAGCGCTACGAGCAGGCGATCACCGACGCCGCGGTGGCCGTAGCCCGGGCTTCGAGTGGGCTGACCGATGAACCGCTGGTGCAGTTGCTGGGCAAGATCAACGCCGAACTGGCCGTCTATACGGGATTGATCGAAATCGCGCGAACCAACAACCGGGAAGGCAACCCGGTCGGGTCGTCGTACCTGTCGGAGGCATCGGGGCTGATGCAATCGACGATCCTGCCCGACGCTGCGCAGCTCTACCAGGCCACGTCGGAGCGGGTAGACACGGAAACCACCGCGTCGACTCATTTCCCGGCTCCGGTGATCCTGGTCGTCGCCACCACGGTGGTCTTCGGCGCGTTCTCGCATCGCTGGCTGGCCCGCCGCACCAGGCGCCGGATCAACCCAGGTCTGGTGGTGGGCGCACTCGGTATTCTCGTCATGGTGGTGTGGGTCGGAACTGCGTTGACAATCTCGACGACCGCGAGTCGTAGCGCAAAAGACACTGCGGCAGAGTCACTTAAGACCGTGACCAATGTCGCGATCACTGCTCAGCAAGCGCGAGCCGACGAGACGCTGTCGCTGATCCGGCGCGGCGATGAGGACGTGCGCAAGCAGTCGTTCTATCAGCGAATCGACTCCATGCACTCCCAGCTCGAGCAGTACATGTCGCGCAGTGATGCCGTCGACAAGCCCGACCTGCAAGGCGCCGATCAGCTCCTGGTCCGCTGGCGGCAGGCCAATGACCGGATCAACGACTACATTTCGGTGGGCAACTATCGGGCCGCCACCCAGGTTGCGCTGGGTAGCGGCGAGGACGACTCCACCCCCGCGTTCGACAAGCTCGAAGACCAGTTGGGCAAGGCTATGGACCAAAGCCGCATCCACTTGCGCAACGATGTCCTCAGCGCACGCGGTGGGCTGTCCGGCGCCCAAGTCGGCGGCGTGGTGCTCAGCCTGGGCGCCGCCATCGCGGTCGCCCTCGGCCTGTGGCCCCGGCTGAAAGAGTATCGATAATGATTCGCCTGCGCGGGGTCCGACGGGTGTGCAGTGTGCTCGCCACCTCGATCGTCCTGGCGGGTTGCAGCCACACCGAATCGCTGACGGTGGCCACTGCCCCGACGCTGCCGCCGCCCACACCGGTCGGCATGAACCAAATGCCGCCGGAACCCCCGCTGCCGCAGGACGACTCCAGTCAGGACTGCAACCCGACCGCAAGCCTGCGTCCCTTCCCCACCAAGGCCGAGGCTGATGCCGCGGTGGCCGACATCCGTGCTCGCGGCAGGCTGATCGTCGGGCTCGACATCGGCAGCAACCTGTTCAGCTTCCGCGACCCGATCACCGGCGAGATCACCGGATTCGACGTCGACATCGCCGGCGAGATCGCGCGCGACATCTTCGGCGCCCCATCGCATGTCGAGTACCGGATCCTGTCGTCCGACGAGCGCGTGACCGCGCTGCAGCACTCCGAGGTCGATGTCGTCGCCAAGACCATGACCATCACCTGCGACCGGCGCAAGCTGGTGAACTTCTCCACCGTCTACCTCGACGCCAACCAGCGCATCCTCGCCCCGCGTGACTCGCCGATCACCAAGGTGGCCGACCTGTCCGGCAAGCGTGTCTGCGTGGCGAGGGGCACGACGTCGCTGCACCGGATCCGGCAGATCGTGCCGCCACCGGTCATCGTGTCGGTAGTGAACTGGGCCGACTGCCTCGTGGCAATGCAGCAGCGGGAGATCGACGCCGTCAGCACCGATGACTCGATCTTGGCCGGACTCGTTGAAGAAGACCCCTACTTGCACATTGTGGGACCGAACATGGCCACCCAGCCCTACGGCATCGGGATCAATCTGAACAACACCTCACTGGTCCGGTTCGTTAATGGCACGCTTGAACGGATCCGCACAGATGGCACGTGGAACACGTTGTACCGCAAGTGGTTGACGGTTCTCGGCCCGGCGCCCGCCCCGCCCACGCCGAGGTATGCGGACTGATGGCCGAGCCGATGAAGAGAGAGTTGCAAAAAGACTTGGAAAGAGAGTCCGAAAAGGACTCGGAGACTCCCGAACAGGCCGAACAACCGGGCTCCGACTCCGAAGAGGTGGGCCCCGGCACCCAACCGGCGGACACGTCCAGCGGTGCGATATCAGGGCGGATACAGGCCACCCAGGCGCTCTTCCGCCCCGATTTCGACGACGATGACGACGACTTGCCGCATATCTCGCTCGGCAGCATGGACACCGAACCGCAAGACCGGATGACGGTCGGAACGCGGGTGCTTCCACCGACCAGACAGCTGGGCGGCGGGCTGGTCGAGATCCCCCGAGTGCGGGATATCGATCCGCTCGAGGCTCTGATGACCAATCCGGTGGTACCGGAGTCGAAGCGGTTCTGCTGGAACTGCGGAAAGCCGGTCGGCCGCTCCAGCGGGGACGGCAAGGGGGCATCGGAGGGCTGGTGCCCATCCTGCGGCAGCCCTTATACATTCCTGCCCCAGCTGAATCCCGGAGACATCGTCGCGGGCCAGTACGAGGTCAAAGGCTGCGTCGCGCACGGCGGGTTGGGCTGGGTCTATCTGGCAGTCGACCACAACGTCAACGACCGCCCGGTGGTGCTCAAAGGCCTGGTGCACTCCGGTGACGCCGAGGCGCAGGCGATCGCGATGGCCGAACGGCAGTTCCTTGCCGAGGTGGTTCACCCGCAGATCGTGCAGATCTTCAACTTCGTCGAGCACACCGACCGGCACGGGGATCCGGTCGGCTACATCGTCATGGAGTACATCGGCGGGCAGTCGCTCAAGCGGGGCCTCAAAGACGGGAAAGCCGAGAAACTCCCGGTTGCCGAGGCCGCCGCCTACCTGCTGGAAATTCTCCCGGCGCTGAGCTATCTGCATTCCATCGGCTTGGTCTACAACGACCTGAAGCCGGAAAACATCATGCTCACCGAAGAGCAACTCAAGCTGATCGACCTGGGCGCGGTGTCGCGGGTCAACTCGTTCGGCTATCTGTACGGCACACCCGGCTTCCAGGCGCCTGAGATCGTGCGTACCGGCCCGACGGTGGCCACCGACATCTACACGGTGGGCCGCACGCTCGCGGCGCTCACCCTGAACCTGCGCACCCGCAATGGCCGCTACGTGGACGGGCTGCCCGAAGACGATCCGGTGCTGGCCACCTACGACTCTTTCGCCCGGTTGCTGCGCCGCGCCATCGACCCCGACCCGCGGCGCCGGTTCAGCACCGCCGATGACATGTCCGCGCAGTTGATGGGCGTGCTACGGGAGGTGGTTGCCCAGGACACCGGGGTGCCGCGGGCCGGGCTGTCGACGATCTTCAGCCCCAGTCGCTCGACATTCGGAGTGGACCTGCTGGTCTCCCACACCGACGTGTACCTGGACGGGCAGGTGCATTCGGAGAGGCTGACCGCCAGGGAAATCGTGACCGCCCTGCCGGTGCCGCTGGTCGATCCGACCGACGTCGCCGCTCCGGTGCTGCAGGCGACGGTGCTCTCCCAGCCGGTGCAGACCCTGGACTCGCTGCGCGCAGCCCGCCACGGTGCACTGGACGCGGAGGGCACCGACGTGTCCGAGTCGGCCGAGCTGCCGCTGATGGAAGTCCGCGCGCTACTGGACCTTGGCGACGTGGCCAAGGCCACCCGCAAGATCGACGATCTGGCCGAGCGGGTCGGCTGGCGTTGGCGGTTGGTCTGGTACCGGGCCGTCGCCGAGCTGCTTACCGGCGACTACGACTCTGCGATCAAACATTTCACCGAGGTGCTGGACACCTTCCCCGGCGAGCTGGCGCCCAAATTGGCGCTGGCAGCCACCGCCGAGCTGGCCGGCAACACCGACGAGCACAAGTTCTACCAGATCGTGTGGAAGACGAACGACGGCGCGATCTCGGCAGCTTTCGGGCTTGCCAGGTCACTTTCGGCTGAAGGCGATCGAGCCGGCGCGGTGCGAACTCTGGATGAAGTGCCGGCCACCTCTAGGCATTTCACCACCGCGCGCCTGACCAGTGCGGTAACCCTGCTGTCCGGTCGGTCCACGAGCGAAATCACCGAAGGACAGATCCGCGACGCCGCCCGGCGCGTGGAGGCGCTGCCACCCACCGAACCACGCGTGCTACAGATCCGCGCCCTGGTACTGGGCGGCGCGATGGACTGGCTCGAAGACAACGAGGCCAGCACCAATCACATCCTCGGTTTCCCGTTCACCGAGCACGGGCTGCGGCTGGGCGTCGAGGCGTCGCTGCGCAGCCTGGCCCGGGTTGCGCCCACCCAGCGGCACCGCTACACGCTGGTGGACATGGCGAACAAGGTGCGACCCACCAGCACTTTTTAGCGCGAAGTTCCGACTTATACGCTTGTCAGCGGTCAGTGATGGGGTTGGCCGAGGTGGATCGCGCCCCGTGGAGTGGTGTAAATGAGGCCGCGATTTGCCTGAGTCTCTATGGGCTTCAACTATGCCGTGATGGCGGTGGGCGCGTCGCTGCGGTATGCGTGCAGCGCGTTGAGGTTATGTCGCTCAGGATCGGCACACCACCAGACGTGGCGTGCCGATCCTGAGCGTCAAAACAGGAATACAGAATACGAGGCAGAATCGAACGATGAAGCCGGCCGGTGTACACCATGTCGCCATCTGCGTCGCCGACGCGCAGAAGGGACTTGCCTTCTATCGCGACGTGCTCGGCATGACGCAGCTGCCGCGCCCCGATCTGGGCCGGGGGTACTGGCTCGACGCCGGCGGCCAGCAGGTGCACCTGATGGAGTCCGACACCCAGGCGCCCGGTGCGAACCACTTCGCGATCCGAGTCGACGACATCGATGCCGCCGTCACCGATCTGCAGGAGCAGGGCGTCGAGGTGCACCGGATCCCGTTCATCCCCGGTGCCGGGCGCCAGGCCTTCCTGCACGATCCGTTCGGCAACTTGCTCGAGCTGAATCAGCCGGACTAGCTTGCGCATACCGGCGGAGCGCTCGGCCGACAGGTTCAGGACTTTGAGCCCCACGCCCCGGTAACGGCGCGACCTGAAGCTGGCGTGACTATCCGTACATCGATGTGAGAGTCAGCGCGACCATGGCAAGCGGGCCACCAACGAGGGAAACCAGCAGAATGCCAATGGGTCGCGCGTAGTCCCCTCCATCACGGATCGCCGCAGCGACTGCAAACGTAGCGCCGATACCGGCCGACCACGCAGCGAGGCGGCCGTCGCCGCCTAGGTTGGCCGTCTGGGTCCCGCCGTCTAAGTCGGCGGCAAACGCGGAATTGAACAGAAGCTTCACGAACACAACCGCGGCCGGGACGTAACTCAGTACCGACCAGATGCACAGTGCCGGACCACGCAGCACGGTCCCGAAACCGGTCCGTTGGCCATCTGCACCGTTACCACGTGAATCCACCAGACCATTCTCGAACGGTGTAGATCTCAGCGAAAATTTAGGTACACACCCCACAGTTAGGCCATGCCAGGGCAATCCACCCAGTGGATCACGACAGCCCGCGTGCTACGACGTGCCGGGTTTGGGGTGACCGGACCCGAAGTCGACGCGGCGGTCAGCTTGGACTGGCCGGGCTACGTCGACGCCATGCTGGGCGAACCCCGACGCAGACCCGGGTGCGATCGCCACCCCGATGCCGCGCCTTCAGCCGCCGCGCGCACCCGGCAAAGGCGCGACGCCAGCGGCCCGCAAGGAGTTTGGCCGACAACTATCCGAGCAGGCGGGCGTGCTGTCGGCCTGGTCGCTGCAGCGCATGGTCGCCGTGGCCCAGCCGGCGCACGAGAAGTTAACGCTTTTGTGGCACAACCACTTTGCTACTTCTGCGCAGAAGGTCCGGGTCGCGGCGTAGATGGCCGCACAGAATCAGAAGCTGCGCACCCTTTCGCTGGGCGATTTCCGCACCCTGGCCTACACGATGCTGACTGACGCCGCGATGTTGCGCTGGCTGGACGGCCAGCGCAATACCGCCAAGGCCGCCAATGAAAACCTCGCTCGCGAATTCATGGAGCTGTTCGCACTGGGCCACGGAAACGGCTACACCGAGGATGATGTACGCGCTGGTGCCCGAGCGCTGACGGGATGGGTGATCGGCGCTGACGGCCAAACCTCGATGGTCCCCAAGCGCCATGACTTCACCGCCAAGGCACTGTTCGGCACCACGCGCGACTTCGACGCCGCGGGGTTCTGCGACACCGTGCTGGCTCAGCCCAAGTCGGCGGAGTATGTCGCCGGACGTCTCTGGCAGCAATTGGCTTCCGACGAGCCGCCATCGCCGCAGGCGCTCGACCGGCTGGTCTCGGCCTACGGCCCGAGGCGCAACTTGCGGGCGCTGACCCGAGCGATCCTCACCGACAACGAGTTCACCGGAAGCCGGGCGACCGTCGTCAACACCCCGATCGAATGGCTTGTCGGTGTGATGCGGGCATTGCGGGTGTCCGTCGACAAACCCGCACAGCTGAAGTTGGCCGACGCAACACTAAGAGCGTTGGGGCAGCGCCCGTTTTACCCTCCGAGTGTCGGCGGCTGGCCGCACGGCCAAGTGTGGCTGTCCACCGCCAGCGCCCAAGCCCGGCTACGCGCCGCCATCCGGCTAGCGCAGGTCGGTGATCTGTCCCGCATCGAAATCGCCGCCCCCGGCGACCGCGTCGACGCGGTCGGCTACCTGATCGGCGTCGGAGCTTGGTCGGATCGGACGGCCGACGCGCTCGAATCGCTGGTGCGCAGACCGCCGCAGTTGGTCGCGGCCGCCGTCAACACACCCGAATACCTGACGTCCTGAAGCGAGATTGCCTGAGACTGACTATGCCCGAGATCAACCGCCGCAGATTCCTGATCGCCAGCGCGGGCGTCGGTGCGGCCGGCCTGCTGTCCGGAACCGTGGCGGTCAGTTGGCATGACCTGATGCGCGCAGCTCAGGACGAGCCGCTGGCCGAGGGCGCCGGAGTGCTGGTGATCGTCACTCTCTACGGCGGCAACGACGGGATCAACACCCTGATTCCCTACGCCGACAATGCTTATCACGATGCCCGGCAAGAGCTTGCCTACGCCCCGGGCGAGGTTTTGCGCCTCGACGAGCAGCTTGGGCTCAACCCGGCGATGCGTGGTCTGGCGCAACTCTGGAACGAGCGCCAACTCGCCATTGTGCGCGGGGTGGGCTATCCCCAGCCCGACCACAGTCACTTCCGGTCCATGGACATCTGGCAGACGGCGTCGCCGGCCGAGCCGCTCTCGACCGGCTGGATCGGCCGCTGGCTCGACGCCGGCGGCGATGACCCGTTGCGGGCGGTCAACATCGGACCCGTCCTGCCCTCACTGGCAGTCGGCGAGAAATGCACTGCGGCAGCGCTTTCAACGGCTGAGGTGCCTGCCCGGCAGGCGGACAAGTTCGACGCCATCATGGGCGCGCTAAGCACCGACGACCCCAACGACACCGCGGCGATGACTGCGGTGTGCAAGGCCTACCGCGCCGCGCGGACCACCAACAAGACGTTCGCGTCGCTCAAACCGACCGCCAAAGAGCGTAACCCGCTTGCCACGCAGCTGAGCATAGTGGCCAGCGCGGCGAAGGCCCGTGTCCCGACGCGTGTTTACACGGTGCAACTCGGCGGGTTCGACACCCACGCCGACGAACGCGAGACCCAGCAGCGTCTGCTGCTGCTATTCGACGAGGCAGTTACCCCGTTCCTGCGGGAGATGGCCGGCGATCGCTACGGCCGCAACGTCGTGCTGATGGCGTATTCAGAGTTCGGACGCAGAGTGGCCGCAAACGCTTCCCAAGGCACCGACCACGGGACCGCGGGTCCTGTCTTCGTCGCGGGTGTTCCCGTCAAGGGCGGCTTCTACGGCGAGGAACCCAGTCTCACCGACCTGGACCACGGAGACCTGAAGTTCACCACCGATTTTCGTGACATCTACTACGAGCTGCTATCGAGAACCGTCGGGACCGACCCAACTCCGTCGGTCGGCGCCGGCCGCACCGGCCTGGCCTTCCTATGACCCAGCTAGCACGCTGACGCAGTCGCGGGCGATGGCCAGTTCTTCATTGGTCGGGATCACCAGCACGGTAATCGGCGAGTCGTCCGCGGAAATCTGTCGCGCACCTTTCCCTGCGCTGAGATTGCGCGCCTGGTCGAGCACGATGCCCATCTCCTCCATACCGGCCACAGCGTCGCGGCGGACCGCGGCCGCATTCTCGCCGACGCCGGCCGTGAAGGTCACCACGTCGGTGTGTCCCAGCACCGCCAGGTAGGCCCCGATGTACTTGCGCAACCGGTGAATGAACACGTCGTACGCCAATTGCGCCGGGCCGTCGCCGGATTCGATCATTTGCTGCAGTCGCCGAAAATCGCGCTCACCCGCCAGGCCCCACACCCCCGACCGGTTGTTGAGCATGGACTCGATCTCGTCGACGCTCATGTTCGCCCGACGCCACAGGTAGCTGATGACGCCGGGGTCCACGTCACCGCTGCGGGTGCCCATCACCAGTCCCTCCAGCGGCGTCAGGCCCATTGACGTTTCGACCGGTCGTCCGCCCGCGATCGCCGAGGCCGAGTCGCCGTTGCCCAGGTGCAGAATGATTTGATTCAGGCGGTCCAGCGGCCGGTCCAGGAAGGCGGCGGCCTGCTCACTGACGTAGCGGTGCGACGTGCCGTGAAATCCGTAGCGGCGTATCTCCCATCGCTCGGCCAACTTGCGGTTGATGGCGTAGGTCGCGGCCGCCGCCGGCAGGTCGTGGAAGAAGGCCGTGTCGAAGACCGCGACGTGCGCGACGTCGGGCAGCAACTTTCGCGCCACCTTGATTCCCTGCACCGCGGGCGGATTGTGCAGCGGCGCAAGCTCCGAGAGCTTGTCGAGGTCGGCGATCCGGGCGTCGTCGAGAAGCGTCGGCCGATAGAAGTGCTTGCCCCCGTGCACGACCCGGTGCCCGACCGCCAGCAGGCCGCATGACTTGAGGTCGATGCCGGCCTCGGCCAACTGCTCGAACGCAAGGCGCAGGGCCTCCTCATGGTCGGCGACCCGCGATGACGGCTCGCCGATCTGCTGGATGACGCCGCCCGCGCGTGACGCCTCGGAGTCGGGGTCAACCAGCTGGTACTTGAGCGACGACGAGCCGGAGTTGATCACCAATACAAGGCGGTTCGCGTTATCGGCCATCACGCACGCCCTGCGCTTGGATCGCGGTGATCGCGATGGTGTTGACGATGTCTTCGACCAGAGCACCCCGGGACAGATCGTTCACCGGCTTGCGCAAGCCCTGCAAAACCGGCCCGATCGCGATCGCCCCGGCGCTACGTTGCACCGCCTTGTAGGTGTTGTTGCCGGTGTTGAGGTCGGGAAAGATCAGCACGGAGGCGTGACCGGCCACCGGTGAATCGCGTAGCTTGGTGGCGGCGACCGACGGTTCAATCGCGGCGTCGTACTGGATGGGCCCCTCGACCAGCAGCTGCGGATCCCGCGCACGTACCAATTCCGTTGCCGTCCTGACCTTGTCGACATCGGCCCCGCTGCCGGAATCGCCGGTGGAATAGGAGAGCATTGCCACTTTGGGTTCGATGCCGAACTGTGCCGCAGTACGCGCCGAGCTGATCGCAATATCGGCGAGCTGTTCGGGTGTGGGATCCGGGACGATTGCGCAGTCGCCATACGCAAGCACCCGATCAGGTAGGCACATGAAGAAAATGCTGGACACCGTGGAGACGTCAGGAACGGTCTTGATGATCTCAAACGCCGGGCGAACGGTGTGCGCTGTGGTGTGAGCAGCACCGGACACCATGCCGTCGACCATGCCGTTGTGCACCAGCATGGTGCCGAAATA
>DATIOT010000407.1:0-4151 GCA_035472875.1 Mycobacterium sp. | reverse complement strand
GGTTACCGACGACCGGCACATCGCCGACGGCTACCGCATGCTCGCCACCACACTGGGCGTGGCGTTCGACACCTACCTGTTCGCCGAGCCCGGTCGGCCGCAGTTCGTCGCGGTGAACACCCCGTTCCGCCGCGACCGTCGATGGGGCGGCGACAACACCGACGCCTATTACTTCATGTGCCCGGTCGATCCGAAGCGGCGCTACCGCATCAGTGGCAATAAGGGCGACAGCGTGTACTTCTCGGTGACCGCCTACAACGAACCATCGCCCGGCGCGTGGTCGGACCGGATCGTTGCGATCGTCCGCGACATCGATCTCGACGTCGACGCCGATGGCAACTTCACCTTCGAGTTTCCTCCGACGCCCGACGCGGCCGTGCTGATGACCCGCGACTACCAAGCAGACCCACTGACCGCCCGCCCGGTTGCCTGGAATATCGAGGCGCTCGACGAGCCGGAGCCGATACAACACGGCGACGCGGAGACCGCGGCACGGCTGCGAGCGACCGCCACCTGGATGCGCACCATGTTCGCCATCGTGCCGCTGGCCGTCGGAACACGCGTCGACGACAAGCACGCGCTTGGACACGAGACCGCCCACGCCGCAAACCAATTCGCCGATCCCTATCAGGTGCCCGACACCAACTTCGGCTGGTCGGCGCGCGACGCCTGCTACTCCTACGGCAGTTTCGTGCTCGACGACGGGGAAGCGCTGGTGATCACGCACCGACCCCCGTCGTGCAGGTTCTGGAACCTGGTGGTGTGGAACCAGTTCATGGCCACCTATGGCGCCGAGGATGCGCGCTGCTCCATCAACGGCCATAGCGCCGTGCTCAATAGTGACGGCTCGGTGACGATCGTCTTGTCTCGCGGGATGACAGCGCACCCGAACTCATTGACCGCACTGGGCTATCCGCGCGGCAACCTCGCCTTTCGGTGGTTCCTCACCGACGGGGTGCCGGCCCGGCCCGAGGTGAAACTGGTGAAGGCATCGGAAGCGCCGACAGAAGTGGGCTGATTCACCCGATTTCGCGGACCAGCTCGATGGCCCGGCCCAGGGGGTTCTCGGGTTCACCAACCGCCCAGGTGAATTCGCGCGGTCGCTCGAAGGCGACGATCTGCGACGTGGTGCTCCGTTTCCCGAACGCGTCGTGTTCGTTGTGTCCGACGAACCGGGCCCCGACTCGGGGCCCATCGGCTCCTTCTACCCACTCCACGGCTTGCAGCTCGTTGCTGAGGGTTGGCATCAGCTGGATATCGGAAGCCAGACTCCAGACCCTGGCGGGATCGGCCTCGATCCACGTCGAGGCTTCCACTAGTTGGGGTGTCCGCATATCGTGCGCCGGTCCATTCCACGGGCCCATTGTCCTCATTTGGGCCCGTGGCGTGGCTCCGACTTATGCGACGGCGAGCACTCGATCGGCTGGCTTGGCTTGGGCCGCGCGTCGCAGCGACCAGGATTCCGGGACGGACAGCCTGACGATTTTGCGAACGACGGTGCCGAACTGTTGCAGCAGCGGGCCGCGGTTGTAGGGGATGCCGTAGCGTTCGCAGATCTCTTGCACCTCGGACGCGATCTCGGAATACCGGCGAGCCGGCATGTCCGGGAACAGGTGGTGCTCGATCTGGTGCGACAGGTTTCCCGACAGCAGGTGGAAGATCTTGCCCCCGGTCAGATTCGCCGAACCGAGGACTTGACGGAAGTACCACATGCCCCGGGACTCGTCCTTCGTCTCTTCGACGGTGAATTCTTGGGTGCCGTCCGGGAAGTGGCCGCAGAAGATGATCATGTACGACCACACATTGCGCATCAGGTTGGCCGAGAGGTTGCCCGCGAAGACGAACGGCGCGAACGGTCCGGCCAACAACGGGAAGGCGACGTAGTCCTTGAGCATTTGCCGGCGCGTCTTTTTCCAGATGGCCCGCAGAACCTCGCGCTTGTCAGCCAGCCTGATCTCGCCCGACCGGATGCGCTCGGTTTCCAGTTCGTGCAGGGCGACGCCGTACTGGAACAACACCATCAGCAGGAACGCGTAGACCGGGTTCCCCAGGTAGTACGGGTGCCAGCGCTGGTCTTCGCTCATCCGCAAGATTCCGTAGCCGATATCGCGGTCCATCCCCACGATGTTGGTGTGGGTGTGGTGCATGTAGTTGTGCGAATGCCGCCACTGATCTGCAGGGCACGCCGTGTCCCACTCGAAGGCACGGCCGGAGATCGCCGGGTCGCGCATCCAGTCGTATTGGCCGTGCATGATGTTGTGGCCGATCTCCATGTTGTCCAGAATTTTCGACAGGCCCAGCATGACGGTGCCGGCCAGCCAGGCCGGCGGCAGCACCCCGGCGAACAACAGCGCCCGGCCGCCGACTTCCAGCGCGCGCTGGGCTTTGATGACGCGGCGGATGTAGTCGGCGTCTTCTTCGCCGAGGTCTGCCATCACGCGTTCTTTGATGGCGTCGATTTCGTGGCCGAATGCGTCGGCCTGCTCGGGGGTAAGGGTGATCTTTTCGTGTGACATTGTTCTTCCTCCAAAGGTTTACGGGGCTGCTAGTCAGCCGCTAGAGCGATAGGTCGACGTCGCCGACTGGGACGGACACGCAGATCTGCACGTCCTCGTCGGGGGCGGTCGAGACCGCGCCGGTGATCAGGTTGCGCACGGTGCCCGCGGTCTTGCGCCGCGTGCAGGTGTGGCAGATGCCCATCCGGCATCCGTTCTCTGGCGTCAAGCCGGCCGATTCGGCCTGCTCCAGCAGCGAACGGCCGTCATCGACGACGTCAACACCGCTGTCTGCGAAGGTTATTCGACCGCCCGACGGGTTCGCCGGCGCCTCGAAAACCGGCGGCACGAAGCTTTCGGTGTACACGTTCTGGCAGTGCTCTCGGACGGCGTCAACCAAAGCCGTTGGTCCGCAAACGAACACCACATCAGGTGCAGGCATGGCCGCGGCCAGGTGCTCGGGCCCGAAGCGGCCGACGAGGTCGCCGTCATCCGACCGGGTGTAGCCGTGCAGCACACGCACGCGAGGCAGCGCGGCCAGCTCATCGCGGTAGCATGCCTCCGCGCCAGTGCGCGCGTAATGGACGAACGCAAGGTCGGCGCCGGGGACGCCGGCGTGGCCCTCGGCGATCAGTGTGCGCAGCATCGCCATGACCGGCGTGATACCGCTTCCGCCGGAGACAAACAGGACGCGCTGTGGCCGTTGGTCCGGCAACACGAAGTCGCCGCCGACGCCGGCCAGGCCGACCACCATGCCGCGACGGGCACGCTCAGACAGGTAGTTCGAGACCAGCCCGCCGTCATGGTGACCGATCGTCAGCTCCAGGTGTGGGCTGCCTTCGGCGTTGGCGGGTGAATAGCCGCGGGTGTGTCGGCGGCCGTCGATGTCGACGGTGAGGTTGACGTACTGACCGGCCTTGACGGTGCAGGCGGACGTAAAGCTCTCATTCGGAGCGAGGGTGAGGGTGACGCTGCGCGGAGTGGTCCGGCGCACGTCGACGACTTTGGCGCGGGCCTCTGCCAACGTCCACGTCGGCGCCACCAGCTCGGTGTAGCGGTCAACGCCGTGCGGACCGGTGAGCAGGTCAACCAGGTCGGAACCCAGGACTCGCTGTTGGAAAGCTTTGACGAAGCTCCGACCGGAGGTCTGAGCAGTTTGAGTGAACATATGTATACCGTGCGGTCACTCGCCCCGGCTAGTCAAGGGTTTCTGCCCGTCTGTGGTAGGGTTCACAATAGTGAACAGTCGTACTCCTGGCTCACGGTCACACAGGTCCGGCCGCGAGCGTTCACGCGAAAGCCCCTCGCGCGGGGAGCGCAAGGAGGCGACTAGGCGCGCCATCATCGCCGCGGCACTCAAGCTGCTGCAGGACCGCAGCTTTTCCAGCCTGAGCTTGCGCGAGGTGACGCGCGAGGTCGGGATTGTGCCCGCCGCGTTTTATCGCCATTTCGAGTCGATGGAGGCACTCGGACTGGTGCTGATCGACGAGTCGTTTCGCATCCTGCGGGACACGCTGCGCGAGGCGCGGGCCGGCAAGCTCGACCCGAACCGGGTGATCGAATCATCCGTCGAGATCCTGATCGCCAGTGTCGCCGAACGACGTGAGCACTGGCGTCTCATCGGGCGGGAGCGCAATAGCGGCCTGTCCGTGCTGC
>DATIOT010000406.1:0-4418 GCA_035472875.1 Mycobacterium sp. | reverse complement strand
CGACAGCGGCAACGACCAGACGGGCCTTGGACATGAGGACACCTCGCGATCACTGGGTTGTCCTCTATGTCGGGAGACATCTGTCCTGGATGTCAATGAATCACAGACCCCTTCGCCCACCCTTCGCCCACCGTGGGCAGTTCCACTAACTGCGTTTGGCCTACCGCTCAACTGCTGGGTTGGGTCAGCGTCCACCCCTTGATCTCGGCGGTGACCGGATCGGTGATGTCGTCGAATTCGGGGTGCTTCTCGAGCACCGTCTCAACCATCGGGCACACCGGAACAATGCGTTTGCCTTCATTCCGGGCGGCAGTTAGCGCCTGCTCGACGAGGATGGTCGCCAGGCCGCGTCCGCCGAACTCGGGATCGACCTCGGTGTGGTAGAAGACGCGCTGGTCGCCGCGGTCTGCATAGTCGGCCTCGCCGACGGTTTTGCCTTCGACGGCGATGGTGTACTTCTGGTGCGCTGCCGTGACCGTCGTTTGTGCGCCGGTCTTATCGGTAGTCATTCGGAACCCTTTCTGTTCGGTAGCGGTCGTGGCCGCAGATGGGTAGTCGGCAGTGGCGGGGCGGGCAGACGGGCGACTGCACCTCGGTACCCCGGGACGTCGCCGAAGCGTTCGTCGGCGGCCTGCCACAGTTGGCGATAGCTGACGATGTCGTCGTGGCTGCGCCCGACGAAGTTCCACCACATCACCAGCTCCTCGGTGAAGGGGACGCCGCCCAGCAGCAGCACCCGCGCGGGCTGATCTCCCATGTTGTACAGCCGCAGCGTCGAGCTGCCGGGGCCTTGGTAACCCAGGTCGGCGACCGCCAGAGCGGTCCCGCCCATGTGCACGGCACCCACATCACACAACACGCCATGTTCGAATGTCGGGTCGACGTCGAGGTCCACCAGAGCGTTCGCATCGAGGTCGAGCTGGGCCCCGAGCAGCGGAGTGAAGGTATGCACCGGCGAGCGGCTGCTGGCCAGCTCTCCAAGAAACACCCGCGCTACCGCACCGGGCAGCGCAATCGGCGTGGGCGCATAGTGGGCGAAGTCTCGCCCGGTGTCGCGATCGGAGTCAGGGAGTGCGACCCACAACTGCGCCCCGTGCAGCACCGCGTCCGCCCGTGACTCCACTGACACTTCGGAGTGACAGATACCGGCGCCCGCGGTCATCAGATTCAGCTCGCCGGGGCGGACCATGGCTTGCACGCCGGCGCTGTCGCGGTGCTCCACTGCCCCGCTGAACAACCAGCTCACTGTCTGTAGTCCCGTGTGCGGGTGAGGCGGGACGTCCATGCTCACTGTCACGGGACCGTAGTGGTCGATAAAACACCACGCACCAATCAGCGAGCGTCGTCGTTGCGGCAGTGTCCGCTGTACCCGGATAGCCCTCGGCCCGCCCAGCGGAACTTCTCGGGGGTGCAGCACCTCGGTGCCCGCAACCTGTGAAGCGCTGCAGGCGACTTCGGTCGGCGCGGCTTCAAGGTTGCTCATCGTCCACCCTCCGTCGCGGGCGTCTACGGCGCCGATACCGCGACGATACCTATGCCTCTTACCGCCCAGGCGGGCGCAGCACCTTCATAACGAGCCGCATCACCGGTTCGGGGACCCGATCCTGAATCGACAACGCGGCGTCGGCGGCGCGGGATCGCAATGGGGTGCCGCGACCGAAAATCCGGTTCAACGGTCCCCCAGACGGCTCGATCACCACATGCAGCGGCGGGGTGCCCACGGTAGCGCCGAGCGCGTTCGAGATGACCATCCGCTGGATCTCGCTGGTGCCTTCGAAGATGGTGTACAGCTTGGCATCTCGATACCATTTCTCCACCGGGTGGTCGGTGATGTAGCCCCAACCGCCCATGATCTGGATGGCGCGTTCGGTGGCCTTGACGGCCACCTCACTGGCGGCGAGCTTCGACATCGAGCCCTCTCCGCGTTGGAACGGGACTCTGTTGGCTGCCATCCACGAGGCACGCCAGGTCAGCAGCCGAGCCGCGTCGATCCGGAGGGCCAAATCCGCCAGCGGAAAGGCGATGCCTTGGTTGTCGATAATGGGTCCGCCGAACGCCTCCCGCTCTGTGGCGTACCACGTCGCGTACTCCAATGCGGCGCGCGCGATCCCGATCGCTTGGGCGGCGACCATGGGGCGGGTCTGCTCGAAGGTGCCCAATGTCGCCGAGGCGGAACGCTCTCCGCCCGCGACCACTTCCCGGGCTTTGGCGAGCTTGTGTTCGAGCTTGTCTTGTCCGCCAAGCAGATTGGCCCCCGGAATCCGGACGCCGTCCAACAGTAACTCGGCAGTATGGGACGCTCGGCAGCCCAGCTTGTCGAGTTTCCGGACCATTTTCAGCCCGGGCGTACCCCCGGGCACCACGAACAGCGCCTGGCCGCGGTGGCCGAGCTCCTCGTCGACCACCGCATTGACCACGTGCACGTTGGCGATGCCGCCGTTGCCGATCCACATTTTGTGGCCGTCGATAATCCAGTCGTCCCCGTCGCGGCGGGCGTGGGTGCGCAGATTCCGAACGTCGCTACCGCCTTCGGGTTCGGAGATCGCCAGCGCCGCGAGTTTGAGATCGCCCGGTGTTCCGAAACATTCGGGTGCCCACTCCAACATCTGCTCGGGGGACGCGGCCTGGCCGATCGCCGACAGCGCCAGCGCTGGCATGACGATTGCCAAACCGATTCCGGCGCAGCCCCAAAACAGCTCCTCCATGAACATCGGTAATGAGAGGCCGGTCGGATCACCGATCAAATCGCGGTAAAACAACGGGCTGTAGAAGCCGCGCAGGGCCGCCTCCTCCAGTACTGGCCAGGGAAACTCCTGCCGCTGGTCGTAGTCGAGCGCAACCGGGCGTATTACAGATTCGGCGAACTCGTGGGTGCGCCGAGCCAGGTCGTGTTGTGCCGCCGTCGGTGTTAGGTCGAACGTCATGGGATGCGCCTTTGGGTCGACAGTCTCGGTCCTGCCGACACTCGACTACCCCGTCGACTAGGTCAGCAAACTGCTCACCGTGCAGGACGTTCCGACGAGTTGTTAGGCGGCCGAACGGGGACCAACTTGTGCGATCGGCAGGTGCAACACCACCGCAGGCACCGGAACGACATCGTGTTCGCGGCGTGCCAGCAGAGCCGCGTTTTCAGGCAGCTGTCGGGAGTTGATCTCGCCTGCGGCGATACGCCGTAGGACGTCGTGGGCCAGAGCAAGTTGTTCGCGCTTGCGGTACTGGCCACCCGGAAGTTTGACGCCTGCCCAGACGCCATACTACGGCGAACACTGGCCACACAATTCCAGCGTGGGATGGACCTATTCCGGCGCGCTGAGCGCGCTGACCGCCGCATTGGCCGTTCCCCCGCCCGTCGCCCCAATGGGCGCCTCGCCGGCCGCCCCGGCAGCGGCGGGCGAGGCGGTGGGGCAAGCCGCCGCGCAGACCGGAATGACCGATGCAATGCAGGTGTCAACTCAGGCCGGCCAGGCCGCGGGGCAGGCAGGTTCTGCACCAGCCGACGCGGGTAACCAGTTCAGTTCGCTCTTGCAGCAGCCGATGTCGATGGTGTCAAGCGTGACCGAACCGCTGCAGCAGGTGGTCAAGGCTCCGATGGAGGCGGCTCAGGGCATGACGAGCATGCCCCAAGGACTGATCCAGTCGATGGGCGGGATGTTTTCGGCGGCTGGGGCACCGAATGCTGCTACGGCTGGTGCCGTCGCTGAACCTGTGCTGGCCGGCGGCGGAGCCGCGGGCGGCCTCGGTGCCGCATCCGCAGGCGGCGTGGGTAGTGGAGTCGGTGCCTTCCCCGGTGCCGGACTGACCAGCTATACCCGCCCCACCAGCAGTTTCGAGCCGGACACCGGTGGCAGACCGTCCAGCCTGCGCGCTGGGGTGCTCAATGCCGCCGAAGTGCGCGGTCCGACGGTCTCGACCGGGATGGGTGGTACCCCGATGCCGATGTCGCCGGCAGGCATGCTGGCCCGCGGAACCGGCAACGAATCCGACAAGGACGCCGTGACGCGCGCCCGTGTCATCGTCGGCGACTCGACGGACCCGCGGTAGCAGCCCGGGTCAGCTCTCGCCTGGCCCGGCTCGTCGGGGCTCACGCGCTCATCGACCGGGGCCGGGTGGGCCGGCGAAGGCTTGCGCGATCTCTAGCCAGCGCTGCGCATCGGGACCATGCGCGATGACGTCGAGGGTGCTCAGCGGGCGCCGCTGGGTGACCAGGAAACAGAAGTCCTCGGCCGAGCCGGTGATCCGCTGGGCCGCATCTGGCGGTCCCCAGGACCAGGTGTCGCCGGTCGGTCCTCGTAGCTCGACCAGGAACGGCTCGGTCGGCGGAGCCAGATTGTTGACGAAGAACGCATAATCGCGGGTGCGCACCCCGAGGTGCGCAATCGACCGCAGTCGCTCGGAGGCGGGCCGTTCGACACCGAGGG
>DATIOT010000405.1:0-6777 GCA_035472875.1 Mycobacterium sp. | reverse complement strand
CCTCACCGATGCCGACCGGCGGTAGGTAGGAGCGGGCGTCATTGAGCCAGCCGCGCATCGCCGGGTCGATGGGGATCAGGTTGACCTTCACCAGGATCTCTCCAGCGCAGATGGCGGAAAGTTCTTCGGTCGCCACGCTCCAGGTGTCTGCGTCGGGCAGTCCGACTGGCCGCTTGGCGAGCTGGACCTGCTGGGTCTTGATCATTGTGGGTCTCCTTCGTTTGTCAGGCCGCGCCGAGTTCCGGGCGGCGAAGATGGTCGATGGCTCGTGCGGCGGCGTTGGCACCACACATTCCGTGTGCGCCGGGGCCCGGGTGGTGTGGCCGCCGAGCAGATGTAGTGGCCGGGAATCCCGACGTCGTAGGGGTGCAGGGCGGGCCGCGGACCGAATACCAACTGCCGGACGTTCTTGGCGCCGGTGAGGATGTTGCCGCCGACATAGTTGGGGTTGTATTCGGCGAATTCGACCGTGGTCCGCACCGCGGTGCCGGCGATCCGATCGCGGAAACCGGGTGCGAACCGCTCGATTTGGGTGATGATCGCCTCGGTTGCGTTGCCCGTGTACCCGTTTGGGACGTGGGCGTAGGACCACACCGGATGCACCGTGCCGACCGAGCGTCCAGGGTCCGCGAGGTACTGCTGACCGATCAGGACGAACGGCCGTTCCGGCATCCGGCCCGCGTGGATCTCCCGTTCCGTGGCGGCGATTTCGGCGTACGTTCCGCCGAGATGCACCGTGCCCGCCCGCCGGGCCGCCTCGGCGATCCACGGAATCCCGCCGTCGACGGCGAAGTCGACCTTGAAGGCACCCGGGCCGTATTCGAACCGTCGGTAGGCGCGGGCGACGCGCGACGGTAGGCGGTCGCCGAGGATGGCGGCTACCGCGGTGGGGGCCAGGTCGTAGATGGTCACATCGGCCGGTGGCAGATCCGATGTGGTCCGCACCGGCACTCCGGTCTCGATCTTTCCGCCGAGGTCGGACAGCAGCGCAGCCATGGCGTCGGTGATACGCCGGGATCCACCTTCGGCGACCGCCCAGCCGTGGCGGTGTCCTGCGGTGATGATTCCCAGGCCGATGCTCGAGCTCAGCGGCCGGTGCAGGGGGTGGAAACCGTGCGCGGCGACTCCGCCGAACAGTGCCCTCGCTTGCTCGGTAGAGAAGAGCCTCGCGAGCAACGATGCCGGGGCCAGCGCGGGAATCCAGAAGCGCGCCAGCAACATCGGGTGCCGAGGGATCCGCAGCAGTGGGCGCATGACGTCCTCGCTGAAGGTGTCGTAGGCCTGGGACGGGCCGTCGAAAAGCGCCCGCCAGCGCCGCCCGTCGGCCCCGAGGCCGACGGCGGTCTCGGCCACCGAACGGTGCAGCACCCCCGCCGAGCCGTCGTCGAGCGGATGCGCGCAGTCGATCTGGGGCAGCCTCCAGCGCAGCCCGTACCGCCCAAGATCCAGGCTCTGCAGAAACGCGGAGCCGACCGCCATCGGGTGGATCGCCGAGCAGTGGTCGTGCAGGAGCCCGGGCAGGATCGCGTCGCCGGAGCGGGTCCCGCCGCCGATCTCGTCGGCGGCCTCCAGCACGGTGACCTCGACGCCGTGCCGGGCCAGGGCGACCGCGGCCGCCAGCCCGTTGGGTCCTGCACCTACCACCACCGCGTTGATCATGCGATCTCCGCGTCATGACCCCGGTGAGCCGACGGCGCCGGCGGCCTGGTCTCGGGGTGCGCCGGGATGCTGCCGGCCCAGGGCTGCAGGGCGCGCATGTCGTGCACGGTGACGTAGCCGCGTTCGAACTCGCCGGTGGCGGCGTCGACGAGCCGGTAATTCTGCCGCTGCCGATGGATGGGTTGTGCGTCCAGGACGATGACGCGCAGTTCGCCCTCATCGAAGTGGCAGCGTTCGTGCACTGCCTGGATGAGTTGTTCGTTGTGCATGTGGCCGTCGGCGAAGTTCCACCCGAGGGTCACCCCCGCGACGAAGTCGCCGTCCACCGGGATGTACTTGGTCTCGTGATCGGGGCCGCAGGCTCGCGGGATGAGCCCGAACAGAGCGCGGCCGTGCGCGTGCATCAACCGGAATACGTTGCCCTTGTGCGATATCAGATCGGCCACTTCGTCGCCGTAGAGCTTGGCCAGCTGCGCGCGGGGCAGGCTGGCGGGCTTCGTGATCGATTCTTCCAGCTTGGCTACAGCGCCGGGGGTCAGGCACCAGAGCGAGGTGTCCCAGTTTCCGGCGTAGTAGCGCATGCCGATCAGGAAGGAAACCTTGCGGGGGTTGAGGTGGCCCACGACGACGCCGGCCACCAGAGCGGCCACCAGCAACGCCACCGGAAGCGGCTGGGTGAGGTCGCCGACGTTGTACTGGGCGTGGTGGACGAACAGTATCCCGATGCCCGTCAACATGTAGACGTTCCATTCCAGCGGGACCCCCGCCGGCAGGCTGATCAGGATGTTGAGGTGGAAGATCACCATGACGATGGCCGCGACGGTGGTCACCATGCCGCCGCCGGAGCAGAACAAGACGATGGGAACCGCGAACTCGACGACGGTACTGGCGTGGGCCACGAACGTCGCCAGCGCCGATGGGCGCATATCGTCCGGATAGTTCCGGTAGAACTTGCGCTTGAGCCACTTGCTGCGAAGCACCGGGTTGTTGCTCACCATCACCTGTATCACGTACGGGAAGTGGTGGCTCAGTTTCGACACGGCGGCCCCCACCCAGATGGCCAGGAAAATGAGCTTGGCGGCCACGATCATGTCGACACCGGGCAGCAAGAACGCGGCGGTCGCGCTGAGGTACACCTCGGAGCGCGCGGCGAGAAAGATCGTCTTATCGCGTAAGCCCAGCAACGGCAGCAGGATCAGCAGCGGCAGGACGCGGTCCGCGGCGAGCAGCCCGAGCTCACCGGGTAGTCCGCTGGCTCTGGTCGCGGGCGCCAGCAGAGCGAAGACGGCCGCAGCCAGCACGCCCGCGTACAACGACACGTCCACGATCGAACGCCGCGACCCGCGGGTGAACGGGACTCTTCCCGGCCACGGCGGCAGCCGGATGGTCCCAGGCCGCAACCAATACAGGAAGCCACCGACCGGCGGCAGGAACCGCAGCGTCAGCGGTCCGAAACCGCCGCCGAATCCGACTACTTCCCACAGCAGTGTCCAGATCACAAGCTTCTGATAGACGATCGCCTCGGTCCACCAGGATGCGACGGATGCGAAGGACCCGAGACCCGGTGTCAGCGAAATGACGAAGATCGCGCCGCCCAGGAAGCCGACAAGCTTGAGGATGTAAAGGAAGTAGACGGCATCCGGCGTGCCGAATCCGTTTGTCGCCCAATGCAGAACCATCGGCTTGAGTCGGGCCATCCGCGGTTGCGTGCTCCACTGGCGGTAATCCAGCGTGGGCAGAGTCGGTTTCATGAATCCCATGGCGGGCTCCTTTGCTCGGTCGGGGTCTGTCAGGTGTGTAGGTCGGTCGTGGTGATGTTGGCGCGCAACGTCGGCTTGTGGATCTTGCCGACGGGGTTGCGGGGCAGGCGGTCCATCACGTGAATTTCGGTGGGCAGCTTGTACTTCGCCAACACCGTGCAGCAGACCTCGAGCAACTCGTCGGAATCCAAGTGGTGTCCGGGTTTCGGCGAGACGAATGCCACCGGCACCTCGCCGAGCACCTCGTCCGGTGCGCCGATGACCGCCGCTTCCGCTACGCGCGGATCCCGGTACAGGACTGCCTCGATCTCGGAGGGATAGATGTTCTCCCCGCCGCGGATGATCAGGTCCTTGATCCGGTCGACCAGCACGAGGTAGCCGTCCTCGTCGAACCGTCCGACGTCGCCGGTGTGCAGCCAGCCGCCCACGATGGTCTTGGCGGTGTCCTCGGGACGGTTGAGATAACCGCGCATCACGATCGGGCCACGTATGACGACTTCACCGGTTTCGCCGGCGGGCAGCACCCGGCCGTCGGAGTCCATGATCGCGACCTGCTGCCCCTTCATCGGCAAGCCGACCGTGCCCGGCTTGCGGGGACCTGCCAGCGGGTTGCTGGTCGACGCGCACGTTCCCTCCGAGAGCCCGTACCCCTCGATGATCGGAACCCCGAATCGCTCCTCGAACGCGGTGATGAACTGAGCAGGCATCGGGGCCGCGCCGCAGACCGCGAACCGCAGGGAGGAAAAGTCGGCCCGTTCGTCTTGTGGCCGCCCCAGCAACATCAGGTAGATCGCCGGAACGGCGGAGAAGAAGGTGGGCCGCACCCCCTCGACGACCCTGAAGAACGTCTCCGGGCTGAACCGCCCGGCGATGGTCGCCCGACCGCCCACCAACAGCGGGGTCAGGACGCCGAGCACGATGCCGTTAGCATGGAACAGCGGAAGGATCAGCAGACTGTGGTCGGCGGCGGAGAGGTCGGTGGACGCCGCCGACATCTCGCACATCGCGGAGAGGTTGGCATGGTCGAGCAGCACACCTTTCGGCCTGCCCGTGGTCCCGCTCGTGTAGATCACCAACGCGAGGGAATGCGGGTCGTGCTTGGTGTCGGTTGCAGGCCCATCCGTGGGTAGGGCATCCGGGGCGATCGTCGCCACGGAGAAGTTCGGGGTGTCGCTGACCAGAAGCTTCGCGTTGGAATCGGTGAGCTGATAGTCAGCCTCGTCAGGGGTCAGAACGGGGTTGATCGGGGTGACCGCGGCGCCCAGCCGCCAGGCGGCGAACAGTGTGATGACGAGTTCGACGCGGTTGGGCAGCATCACCGCGACGATGTCGCCCGAGCCGATGCCGCGCGCCGCGAACTCGGCGGCGGCGCCTCGCACCCGTGCGGCGAAGTCCAGATTGGTCAGACGCAACCGATCATCGGCCAGGCACGGTTGCTCGGGAGCCTGCTGAGCGCGGGCATCGGGCAACGTTGCAAAATGCATCGGAATGTCTCCTCGATCTGGGCACATCGGCCAGTGATGAGCGCCAAACGTAACGAGGGGATGTAACTCGGAACACTGGCCAGGCGCACGAGACCCAGCGCGCAAACTGTGCGCCCCGCACAAATCCGTTGCTGGTCAATCAACCTCGGTGAGGACGCTGCGGCCGAGCCACTGGCATGCCCCCAAGGCGACTTCGATGTCCACCCGATGGGGTTCGAGGGGACGGCCGATCTCTTCTTTGGCTTTACGCACTCGATAGAGCACGGAATTGCGGTGCAGGGTGAGTTCCTGCGCCGTGGCCGAATAGCTTCCGCCCGTTAAGAGAAAGGTGCGCAAGGTTTCCCGAAGTCGGGCGTGCGTTTCGTCGTCGAGCGCAAGTCGGCCCAGTATCCCGGCCACCCAGGCTTTTGTCGCGGCCAGATCGTCACAAAGCAGGGCGATGACACCGACCTCGGCGAATGTTGCCACCGCTGGTGCGTCGTTCGCCGCGGCGAGCATCGCTTTGTGGACCTGGCGTGCCTGGGTGTGGCTGCGGCGGAATCCGTCGATTCCGGGGCCGGGCTCCCCGGCTGCGATGCAGATTCCGCGCGCGAGTCCGTGCGCGGCGGCCTCCAGCTTCTCTCCGGCCGTGGCCGGTGTAAGAGACAGCCAGGCCCAGCCGGTGGCTTGATTGCGCGGCAGGAAAAGCGGGCGATTCGGACAGCCGAGATCGTCGGCAAGGTCGTTGATGAATCGGGCCAAGTTGGAGGCGTGCGAATCAGCCTGTTCTGCATCGGCAGTCCAGACGACCAGGCCGAGGTGCCGGCGGTGGGAAAGTCGGTAGCCCAGTGCGGTTTCCGCCTTGACGAGATCGGCGGGGTCGGCACGAATTAGTTCGTGGATGAGCGCTTCGCGGGTCGCGTTGCGGTGCTGTAGCCAGCGGTCGCGTTCGTCTTCGTAGGCTTCCAGTACTTGTTCGGTGACGCGGTCGATGTAGGCCAGGTTCAACGCAGCGAAGCGTTGAGCCGCGGCGGCGAGCAGATGCGGGTCGCTGACCGTGGCGTCCAGGATTGCCAAGGCTCGTTGCAGGACCGCGTCCTGGCTGAGCCGATACGCGCGGACCAGGGCCCGGACCGGAACGCCGTGTTGGGCGAGGCGGCGGGCGTATTCGACGGCCCCGGGCGGGGCCTCGGCTCGGCTGACGTCGATGCCGTATTGCAGAAAGGGCAGGGCGTTCTCGATGTTGCCTTCAAGGCTCGCGCCCAGCAGTTTCAGCGAGCCCTCATCGCCGCGCAACTCGTCGATCTCGCGTGAAAGCCGCTCATACATCTCACGAATCAGCGCGGTGCGGTCGCCGCTGAGTGCCGCCCCCACCTGTGCCACACACGCTGCGGTCAGCGCCTCGAGGTCCGAGGATCCCTGTGGCGTCGTCATCGTGCGCCACCACCGGTCGTCGGGCAACCATCGGCGCTCTTCGCGTCATCCTCCGCAAGGCCCGCGCGGTAAGCACCGGGCGGCAGGCCCGTCCATCTTCGGAAGGCGCGACGAAACGAGCTGGGCTCCGAAAATCCCAGCCGGTCGGCCAGTTCCTCAATCGATTCCTTGCCGGCCACCAGGCTGTTGATTGCGGCGTCGCGCCGGATGTCCTCACGCAGTTGGGTTATCGACGTGTCGTCCTCACGCAGCAGTCGCCGGAGGTGGTCGACGCTGACCGCCAGTCGCGAGGCAACGTCCTCCGGCGCCGGCCAGTCACCGGTCAGCCCCTGCTCGAGGATTCGTCGTACTTGATCGGACACCTTGGAGCCGTAGTCGCGGGTAGACAGGAAGTTCCTGGGCGACTGCGCGATGAACTCGGCGATGTCGGAGTCGGTGCGCAGCACGGGGACAGGGAGCAG
>DATIOT010000404.1:0-8418 GCA_035472875.1 Mycobacterium sp. | reverse complement strand
GGAGGATGTCCCGCTCGTCGTTGATTTTCGGCGGCGGTCATGATCGTTATGCGGCGATCACGGGTTCATCATGACGGATGGCACCGACGGTTTCGGTGGCGACATGCTGGTCAAGAGCGCGCCGAAGAGCAGCCAGGTGCAGGTGCCCGTTGATGCGGCGGACTGCTTGCCGGCTTCGGCCATGCCGGCGGCACACCAGCGCAGCGCCGTGTTCCCGGATTGCCAGTGCTTGACGTTGCGGGCGTGGGCGGCTGATCGAAATCATCGATTCGATGCTGTTGGATCGCATCAGCGCGTTATCCCGAACCTGGCTGATCGGCGGTGCCCCGGTCGCCGAGCTGCACCCCGACCGGCGCGCCGAGGTCGGCCGCTGGGTCTGCAACCTGATCGGCCCCTGAGCCCGACGCCATCTCGGCAGCCTCGCATCGGTCATGGTCCCGGGTTGCTGCGGTGTTGGTAGCCGTCGGCGCTGTCCAGACCGGCTTGGACGAGCGGCGCATCGGGGTCCGGGGCGTCTCGGTCGGGCACCACCGTGAGATCGCCTTTGGCTTCGTAGAGGACGTAACGCAGCCGGGTGAGGTCGAACACGCCACGTTGGCGCAGCTGAGCGTAGAGGTCGTTGTCGGTCAGTCCACACATCCGCAGCTGGCGACGGCGTAGCTGGCCGTGGTCGACCAGGACCCGGACCCGGTGGTCGAATAGCTTGGCGGCCACCGGGCGAAACCGCAGCAGGCTGGCGAGCCGATGGACGGCGATCAGGGTGAGCAACGCGGCGGCGCCAGTGGCGTAGGACTGGGTGCCGGCGATGGCGGTGCGTCCGACGATCGCGCCGATCGCTACCGCGGTGGCGAAATCGATGATGGTCCATTGGGCCAGCGTGCGCCGTTCGCCCAGCCGCAGCCCCACCACCGCGGTCACGTACATGAGCACCGCCTTGCCGGCGACCGTACCAAGACCTTCCCAGCCATCGACGATCCAGGACATGCGGGCTCCCTTCCGACTGTGGCCCTTTCTCGGGTCAGGCTTCCCATTCCCACGGATGCCGCACTGACCTCGCAGCCCGCGCCGCCGTGAGGCAGCTGGCCCAGGATGTCGGATAGCGCATGGGTGGGTGAACAGCCCGCGGGCATGGCTCCGGTTCGTACCCGTATCACTGCTCGTCGAGCCAGCGCTTACCCGCTGGCAGCGATGGTCACGCGACCGTCCTGAGCCAGGGTGATCCCCAGGTCGCCGCCGGCTTGACGACCCGAACCGCCAGGCCAGCCACTCCGTGCACGAGCTGTTCGACGGAGTCTGTGGACGACAACACTCGCCCCCGCTCCTGTGCGAGCTTGAAGGCGGCTAGCGAAAGGGTCAACGAGTGTCTGACCTGGTCGGATCGCCTACGGAGTTAAGGTCCGATAAGCTCCGTTATTACATTTATTCTGGCTGGAGTTGCATTCGACGCGACGACTCAATGCTCCCCGCTAACGGGCCGTTGACCTCGGTGGATGGTCTTCAGGGCTGACTGCTCGAACGCCTGCGGACGTGTCTGGTGTGAAGCCGTGACCTGCTGCGACGTGCCTCGTTCTCATCTGATGAACGATTCGTTCGTGGGCACACGTGGGTGGGGGTTGCTGTGACGCGGTCTGGGCGGGTACCTGGCGGAGCCCCGACGCTGTTCGTGGCTGGTGGCGCTCCCCTGCTGCACGCCGAGGAACAAACGTTCGAAGCCATGCTCGGTGGGTGGCGTGATCAGCAGCTCTCGCGCAACCTGCGCGCGGACACGGTGCGGGCTCGGTTGTTGGCGGTACGCCGGTTTCAGCGCTTCACCAACGACTGGCCGTGGACATGGCGAGCGGTGGACGTCGAGGAGTTCACCGCCGACCTGCGTACCGGCGCGCGGACCGTGGCCACGGTCCGGGCTTATCAGGGCGCGCTGCGGCAGTTCCTCGATTACGTCTGCGACCCGCGCTACGAGTGGAGCGCGGCATGTGAACGGCTGTTCGGTACGCATCCGGTGCAGGTGTGCTTCGAGTGGAACACCGCCGTGCATGTCGCTGATCACCAGGGGCGGCCCGGGCGGCGCGCGCTGACCAAGCCCGAGCTGCAGCGGCTGTTCGACCACGCCGATGACCAGGTCGCCGCGGCCCGGGCCTCAGGGCACAAGGGCTGGCTCACCGCGCTGCGCGACTCGGCCGCGTTGAAGTGCGCCTACGGGTGGGGCTTGCGCCGCCACGAGCTGGCGATGCTCGAGGTGGTCGACTTCGGCACCAACCCACGCGCTCCGGAGTTCGGTGAGTATGGGGTGCTCCACGTGCGGTACGGCAAGGCCAGCAAGGGCAGCGCGCCCAAGCGGCGCAGCGTACTGACGGTGTTCCCCTGGTCGGTTCGAGTGATCACCGAATGGCTCGACGGCTACCGCGAGCTGTTCGACACCGCGACCGCTGATGGCTCGCTGTGGCCCACCGAGAGGACCGCGCGGTTGGCCGACGGCGCGTTGAGCGCGCGTTTCGCCCAGTACCGCGACGCGGCCGGGCTCCCACCGGAGCTGGGCTTGCACTGCCTGCGCCATTCCTATGTCACCCACCTGATCGAAGCCGGCTACGACCCGTTGTTCGTCCAGCAGCAGGTCGGGCACTCCTACGCCTCCACCCTGGCCCTCTACACCTCCGTGTCGGCGGACTATCGAGCCCGCACCCTGCGCGCCGTCTTGGACAAGACGGTGAGCGCGGCGCTGGGCACCGCCGCGTCGACACTGCCGGCGCCACCGGTCACGTCGCCGCCGAGGAAAGGATCGTGATGGCGCGCAAACTGAACTTCCAGTGGAACCTGCGCCAGCTGATGGCCGCCCACAACATCTGGAAGACCACCGACCTGGGGCCGCTGCTGGCCGAGCGGGGTGTGCAACTGTCCACCGCGCAGGTCTATCGCCTGGTCACCGACAAGCCGGAGCGGTTGTCGATGAAGACCCTCACCGCGCTGTGCGACATCTTGGGCTGCGGGCCTTCTGAGCTCATCGAGCCCTACGTCGAGGCCGCCGGACGTAGACCCGCCGTCGGCGAGAGCAACGTCATCGACGTGCGCCCCGAGTTCCGCCCCGAACGCGCCCGCATCGTCGACGACGAATGAGCGGCCCGCGCAAACCACGAGCCCGTACCATCGCCTGTGACTCCGAGCAGTGGCCACCGTGCGTGCGCTGCGGGCGCAGCTACCGGCGCGCGCACAACTGGCCCGAAGGACGGGTCTGTCACTACTGCTATGACGCCGCGCGTCAGCGCCACGGTCGATGCGCACGCTGTGGCCACGACGGGGTCCTGCCCGGCCTGAACACCGAGGGGCGACCCATCTGCGTTACCTGCAGCGCGATCCCCCTGGACGTCCGCTGCCGCGCCTGCGGCGCGGAAACACCGCTGGGGCGAGGAAACCGCTGCTGGCGCTGCCAACTCACCACGCTGGTGAACGCTCTGCTCACCGGTCCGGACGGGAGCATCCCCGCACAACTGCGGCCCCTGGCCACGGCGCTGGGCGAGATGACCCGTCCCAACAGCGGCTATGCCTGGCTGCGTCAGAACCCCGCCGCCCAAGACCTGCTGCGCCAGCTCGCCGATGGCAGCACCGCCCTGAGCCACGACAACCTCGACCAGCTGCCCGACACCCGCACCCTCGACTACTTACGCGGGCTGCTCGTCGAACACCGATGCCTGCCGCCACGCGACCCGCACATTGCCAGGTTCGAACGCTGGCTGGGCACCAAACTCACCAAGATCGACGACGCTGAGCAGCGCAAAGTCATCGACCGCTTCGCTCGCTGGCATCTACTGCGCCAACTCCGCACCCGCGCGGCCCGAGCGCCGGTCACCCCCGGCGCGTTCCTCAACGCCAAACAGTCAACCACGGTGGCGATCAACTTCCTCGCCTGGCTGGCCAACCGGAGCCGCGCGCTGAACGCGGTGAGTCAGCACGACCTGGATGCCTGGTTCAGCTCGGGGCCCACGACCCGCAAGCACGCGGTCCGCTTCATCTACTGGGCCAGAGAACAGCGACTGATCAACAGCGCCGATGTGCCCGTTCCCCACAGCAACAACGCGCGGCCCATCAGCGCACGAGAGCGGCTGGCCCAGCTTCGTCGCGTACTCACCGACGAGGCGCTGTCCACCAGCACAAGGCTTGCCGCCAGCCTCGTGCTCCTGTTCGGGCTGTCCGGACAGCAGATCGCGCAGCTCAAACAATCCGACGTGACCCGCGACGGCGACCGAGTTCTGCTGCGCATCGGCTCCACACCAGTCGAGATGCCCAAGCCCATCGCCGCGCTGATGACAGCGCTGCTTGCCGAGCCTCGCTACCGGCACAACACCGCAGCCCACCCCCACAGCCCCTGGCTGTTCCTGGGCCGAAATCCCGGCCGCCCCATGCACATCGGCAGCATCCACGACATGCTCGTCGCGGCGAGCGTCCCACTTCGCGCGACTCGCGCCGGCACCTGGCAGCAACTCGTCCGAGAAGCTCCCCCAGCGATCCTGGCCGACGCATTCGGCATCAATGCGCCTACCGCCATGCGCTACGCCTCGACAGCCGGCGCGGACTACCTCAGCTACCCGCTGAGACGGTCCACATGATTAATTCCGGGCATCCTCACGGACAGACCGACTACTCGCTGCGCGCCGACTTCGCCGCCGACCATGATGCGACCCTTGCCGTCGGACGATCACAGGCGCTGCCCGGCCAGGTCAGCCTCTCGCCACACAGTGTCCGAGCTACTCGCCAACCGCAACGGCTCGTGCTGCCCTCCCCGAACGGCTCCACGATCAGTTCCCAGCTCACCAAGACCGTCCCCGCCGTCACCGAAGCAAGCCTGCGCAACCGGCACTCCGCCGCAAACTGGCTACTCGTCCCACGCGAGCGGCGACCGACGCTACAGATGGCCGTCATCGCCGCCCGGGAACGCTGGCCGGACGAAACTCTCCGACCAGCAGTCGAGGACCAGTGGGCAGCGGGCAGCCTCATCGACCTTCTACGCGCCACCGGATGGCCAAGCGTCCCCCCCCGAGGCCCACACAGCCGCAGACACCTTCAGCGCCCTCACCAGCAACCTCGGTTACCACCCTCGCCGGCTACGCCAGCGGCCGTGAACTGATCGATGCCGGCCACGCCGACAACGTCGATACGGCTGCCCAACTCGACTGCGGCACAGCGGTCCCGGTTCTCCAACAGAACACCACCATCCCACGCCGACTCAACCCGCAGCCGTCACTACTCGTGACTGTCGAATACGTGTGGTTACCAGTAATCCCTTATAATCTATTTGTCCGTCCCCTGTCAGTCGATCCGAGCCACTTGTCTGCCCCGAAAGCCCGGTAAAGGCGCGCATACCTGCCGCTTGGTACGCCCAGCGGCGGGGTACGTCGGACCGCTCGGTAGCAGGGGCTTACGAACGTCCGCCCATCGGCAAAAGAGGACATTCCCGTGAGGAACCTCCGGGACCGGCCCGGCGCCGAGGCTGGGGTGGTGGTGCACCGGATGTGCCTTGCTGCCACCCTCGCGTCGAGCCATCAACGCCCTCGTCACCAACTCAAACCCCATGGACGCGGATCACTCGTTAGGTGTGTTTTAAGTGAAGGGTCGTGTTATCTACCTGATGCCATCGTTGCGCAGCGGCGATCTTCCAAGGCACAGACATCGACGCGGATTCGGGAATGATCGTCTCGCAGCGGGGTCGACATCCACTACTCCACGCCGCACCAGCGGGACGTCATCGTTGTCAACGGCAGGCGAAAACTGACCCCCTGGCGGCATCTGAAAGTTGACCCCCTGCCTGTGGTTTGGTCTTTACTCGTCGGTGGTGGTTGCGGCCGGGACGCGGCCGAGGTCTCGGTCTTTGAGCCGGTAGCTGTCGCCTTTGAGGGCGAGGACTTCGGCGTGGTGGACGAGGCGGTCGATCATGGCGGCGGCGACGACGTCGTCGCCGAAGACCTCGCCCCAGCGGCCGAAGACCTTGTTGCTGGTGACGATCAAGCTCGCTCTTTCATAACGGGAGGAGACGAGTTGGAAGAACAGGTTCGCTGCTTGGGCCTCGAACGGGATGTAGCCCACCTCGTCGACGATGAGCAGCGGGTAGCGGCCCAGCCGGATCAGTTCGGTCTGCAACCGGCCGGCGTGGTGGGCGTCGGCGAGGCGGTCGACCCATGGGCGGCGGTGGCGAACAGCACCCGGTGCCCGGCTTGGCAGGCTCGGATCGCGAGCCCGATCGCCAGGTGGGTTTTGCCGGTGCCGGGCGGCCCGAGGAACACCACGTTGTCTTTCGCGGTGATGAAGTCCAGCGTGCCGAGGTGGGCGATGGTGTCGCGTTTCAGGCCGCGGGCGTGGTCGAAGTCGAATTCCTCCAGGCTCTTGCGGGCGGGGAACCGGGCGGCGCGGATGCGGCCTTCCCCGCCGTGTGATTCCCGCGCGGAGACCTCCCGTTGCAGACACGCCACCAGGAACTCCTCGTGGCTCCACGACTCGGCGCGGGCCCGCTCGGCGAGGCGGTCCACCGAGTCGCGCAGCGTCGGTGCCTTCAGCGCCCGGGTCACAAACGCCAGCTCGGCGGTGATGTCCCGGGGTGGGGTCGAGCCGGTGCGGGCGCTCACCGCAGCACCTTGGGCTCAAGACCAAGATCGCCGACGGTGACCGGTTCACCGCAGCCGGGACATGCCCCGCCGAGCCCCAGGGCCCGACCGAACAGGCCGCAGTCCGCGCAGCGCTGCACACCCACCTGGCGGGCCCCGCAGTCCGGGCACTCATAGACAGTGTGCTCCCGGCGGCCACCGTCCGGTGCCGCCGCGGCCAGCTCAACGGCCACGACCCGGCGGTGACGGGCCCGGAACACCCGCTTGCGGCACGCGCTTGAGCAGTGCAGCGCCCGACCGGTCGGGATGAACGTCTGCCCGCAGCCCGCGCACCTACGATCCAGCCGGGTCGTCCCGGTATCGTCTCGCAACGGGATCGCCGGGGTCATGACGCGGCCACCCCACCCTCGCCCAGGCCCAGGGCGGTGTCGTAGTCGGCCAGGGCGCGGATCTGCACCTCGGGCTCGGGTGCGGGGCGCAGCAGCCCGATCCGGTCCCGGCGCAGCAGCTTCGCCGCCGCGACGTGCTCGGGGTCCGACACCGTCTGGTGTTTAGCCCACAGCCGTTCGTGATCGGCGACGACCCGTCCATCGCAATGCACCCGGACCCGCGTCAGGTCAGCGACGATCTCGACCCGTCGACCGATCACCGCCGGGGCCACCGAGTAGTCGTTGGAATCCAGGCGGATGTAATGGTCCCGGGCAAGCCGGGTCGACGCCCGCCACCCGGTCACCGGAGCCACCGGCGGCAGCGCGAGCATCGCCGCCCGGTCCGCGGTGATCCGCTCGGTCGGGGCGCAACCCAACGCCCGGCGGACCCGCCGGTTGGCCGTGGCCAGCCACCCGGCGAGTTGGGCGTTGAAATCCGCTGGCGAGCAAAAGGTGCGTCCGGGTAAGAACGAGCGCTCCAGGTAGTCATGGGCCCGCTCGATGAGCCCCTTCGCTTCCGGATCCGCGGGCCGGCAGATGATCACCTTCGCGCCGAGTGTCCCGCGGAACCCCTGACAGTCGATGGTCAGCTCGCTGCGCCCACCACGCCACCGCCCGATCGCACCCTCCCCGTCCCACACCAACACCCGCGGCACCGCACCCAACCCGGTGATATGCCCCCACCAGCCAGCGAGCAAATCCGCCGCGGCCCGGGTCGGGACCAACACCGCCGACAGCCACCGGGAGTAACCCGTCACCATCGTCAACACCGGTAACTGCTTAGCGGTCCGGTCTGCCCGAACCCCACCGGCAGCTCAATATCAGGAAACCAGAAATCACACTGAGCGATCTCCCCAGCCACATACAACGTCCGGCTGGCTGGATCCGGCGGCAAATACACCGGCCGCAACTCCGCGACCCGACCCGACAGCACCCGAATCGACCGCGACCACCCCACCCGCTCGGCGATCACCGTCGCCGGCATCGTCGGCCACGCCGCCAACAACTCCCGAATCCGCGGCTCGACCTCATCGACGATCGACCCCGAACCCACCCGCGCATACCGCGGCGGCCCCTCCGAAGCCAACGCGCTCTTCACAGTGTTCTTCGAACACCCCATCACCCGTGCGATCACCTTGATCGGCATCTCCTCCGCCCGAGACAACCGGCGGATCTCAGCCCAGTCCTCCACGCGATACACCCCTTCGTCCTCCCCAACTCGGTGCGAGCCAGGATCGCGGCACAGGGGGTCAAAATTCAGTTGCCGCGCGGGGGTCAGTTTTCACGTGCCGTCGAGTGCGCCGTGAGGCGCTGATGATTCGAGTGGAGGTGAGAGACCTTCACCGCCTGCCCTGTCGCAGCAGGGAGGTGGAGCTAGGGGCAGCCCGATCCGGGTGGTGACG